>JACDGO010000001.1 GCA_013821585.1 Sphingomonadaceae bacterium | reverse complement strand
CTCGGGCGGCGACCGCCGCGCGCTCGAAGCGCTCGGCCTCGACGCGAACGCCGATCGCCGCGCGCTGCGCACGCGCTATTCGGAACTGGTGCGGCGCTATCATCCCGACAGGAACGGCGGCGACAGGAGCCACGAGGCGGCGCTCCAGCGCACGATCGCGGCGTATCAGCAGCTCAAGGGGTCGGTGGCCTTCGCATAGCAGGTCATAGCCGACATTGGTGGGCGCAATCAGATAGTTTGGAAAACGCCTTTTTTAGAGCGGCCAGACTACCTCTATTGAGGCCCGACCGTCCGGATCGATCCAGTAGTGAGCGCCTTCCTCGACCAGCACCCGATTGCCTGATGAAGCTCAGCAATGGCTTGTGGCCCAGCGCATTTCAACCCTCGCACTTCAACTCGAAACGGCTGCTCAACCGTGTTGATTTCGCCGTAGATCATGGAGTCGATAAGCGCGTTGATATTCCGCCCGTGCCATTCCGGTGCTCCTAAAGCGCTCAACAGACCTTCATAAAAATCGACAGCGTTTATCCATTGTGCCGCATTCAATTCGACTACCGTCATCGTTCGGCGCCCATGGTTCGGGCTAACTTGCTTATCAACAACTCGCTACTAGCGGACAGCGTCCTCGCCCTAATCATACGCTAGCTTCGGGAAGAACTCCCCGCGCCCCTCGGGGATCAAATCGAGCATGCCCCATACCGGATCGATCGTGTCGAGCCCGCGATGATTCTGGCCGGGGTCGTCGGGAGCGTAGACCATTTCGCTGCCCCAGAAATGGCGCACCACATCCCCATCCCTGCGGAAGACGTTCATGACGGGCTCGTCCCAGTTCTTGCCGTCCTCATAGCCGCGCTCCTTGCGCATCGCCTCCGACATGCCGGCGGTGTTGCCGTGATAGTCGCTGGTGTAGCTGTTGTTCGCGGTCGACAGGAAGCGGATGTGCGTCCAGCCGCGATGACGTCCCCACGCTTCGAGCCGGGCGAGTGGCGAGCGCGCGACGACGTAGAAGGGCACGACTTGCGGCACATGCCGCGCGGCGCCGTCGAACCCGTCGATCAGGTGCGTGCAGCCGGTGCACGGCTCGTCGCGCTCGGGCCCGTACATATAGCTGTAGAGCATCAGGCTCGGTTTGCCGTCCAACAGGTCAGACATTCGCACCTGCTCGGGCCGGTCGAACGCGCCGGTGCGCTCGAAGACGTAATCCTCCCTGACCACGCCGCCGGGCGGCAGCGCGCGGCGCATGGCGGCGACCGCCTCGGTCTGACGCCTGAGCGCGATCTCGGCGTCTAGCAGGGCGTTGCGCGCGGTGCGATATCCGGCAGATTCGTTGGGATAGGCCAGATGTTCCATGTGGAGGCTCCTTCAATCGCGATCGGGCGCGCCAAGCGGGAAAATGGAGCGATAGGGCCGCGCCTCGTTGACGCAGCGCGCGACCGAGGGGCGGGCGAGCAACCGCGCGCGATAGGCGGAGAGGTGCGGGAAGCGCCCGTCGTTAGGATGGACCCAGTCGGCGTAGAACAGGCTGGGCGCGGCGGCGCAGTCGGCGAGCGTGAAGCCGTCGCCGACCGCCCATTCGCGCCCGGCCATGCGCGCGTCCAGCCAGGTATAGATCGTGTCGAGCGCGCCCCGTGCCCGGGCCACACGCGCGAGATCGGGCCGCTCCGTGATAAATGGCAGATGCTCGCCCACCACCGCCTGCATCGGCCCCATCATGTAATTGTCGAAGATGCGGTCGAGCATCCGGACCTCGCGCGCGACCGCCGCATCGTCGGGAATGAAGCGGGTCGCGCCCGGATGGACCGCGTCGAGATATTCGACGATGCTGGTCGTCTCCATCACCGTTTCGTCGCCGTCCGTCAGCAGCGGGAACTTGGCGACCGGCCAGCGCCGCGCCAGCTCCGCGCCGTTGTCGGCATAATCGGGGCCGAGCTCGCGGAACTCGAACGGGGTTTCGTTCTCATAAAGCGGGATCAACGCCTTCCACGTGTAGGACGAGAAGGGATGGCCGAAGAGCTGGATCACCACGTCCGCTCCTTCATCCGCCGCTGACGTTCCTCCTCGCGCGGGCTGTCGATCTGCCCGAACGATCCTGTCGCGACCGGGCCGGCGGGCTTGTAGGTCGCGATGACGACGCCGCCGGGCGACACCTTGTGATCGACCATCTTGAGCGTGCCGGGCGGCGTGCCCTCGCCGAACAGGCGCTTGCCCGGGCCGAGCACGAGCGGGAAGGTGTAGACGCGCAGTCGGTCGAGCAGCCCGGCGGCAAGCAGTGCGGGATAGATCGTGCTCGACCCCTGGATCAGCAGAGCGGGGCCGTCGCCCTGCTTCAATGCCGCGACGTCGTCCATGCCGCGCAGCCGGTGGCTGTTCTCCCACGGCAATTCCTGCTCGCCGCGCGTCAGGACGTATTTGTTCGCCGCGGTGAACGCCGCGCCCATCGCCGCGCCCTCGCCCTCGGCATAGGGCCAGTAGGCGGCGAAGATGTCGTAGGTCCGCCGCCCGAGCAGCAGGTCGTACGGCCCGGAAAAAAACGCGCCGATCGCCTCGCCGACCGTCTCGTCGGCGACGGGAAACATCCAGCCGCCGTGCGCGAAGCCGCCGGTCGGGTCTTCCGACGGGCCGCCCGGCGCCTGCATCACGCCGTCGAGCGACTGGAAGACGCCGCCAATGATTCTACGCATCCGCCGTCTCTCCGGCGCGCGCGGCCTCGATCCTGGCGATGTCGATTTTTTTCATCGTCATCATCGCCTCCATCACGCGCTTGGCGGCGGCCTTGTCGGGATCGGCCATCCCCGCCATCAGGGCGCGCGGGACGATCTGCCAGGAGAAGCCCCAGCGGTCGTTGCACCAGCTGCACATGCTTTCCGCCCCGCCATTGCCGACGATCGCGTTCCAATAGCGGTCGGTCTCTTCCTGATCGTCGGTGAAGACCTGAAAGCTGACCGCTTCGTTGGGGGTGAAGTTCGAGCCGCCGTTCAAGCCGACGAACGACTGGCCGAGCAACGTGAACTCGACCGTCAGCTCGTCGCCCGCCTTGCCGCTGGGATAGTCGGCGGCCGCGGCGTGGCGCGCATCGACATGGGTGTCGGGGAACACGCTGGCATAGAATTCGGCCGCCTCGCGGGCCTTGCCGTGGTCGAACCACAGGCAGGTGGTCATCTTATTCGCCATTTTCTCTCTCCTTGGTCCTGAGGTTATTGGTTGCCGGGGCCGACCGCGCCGAACACGACGCCGTGCAGGTCGGTGCCGACGATGATGCGGTCGCCGCCGGGGACTTCCATCGGGCCCATCATCACGCTGCCGCCCGCCTCGCCGACCTTGGCGGCGGTCGCTTCGATGTCGGGGGTGCGGAAATAGAAGCGCCAAGCGGGCGGCGGGCTGTTGGGCTGGTGCTGCATCGTCGCGCCGATCGTCTGTCCGGCCGCGTCGATGAATACGTAATCGCCCATTTCGCCCATCGGCATCTTGTCGGGATAGGTCCAGCCGAACGTGTCAGCGTAGAACTGGTTCGCGCCCGCCTGGTCAGGCGTATTGAGCTCGTTCCAGTTGCACTTGCCCATGCCCATCCGGTCGAACGCGGTGCTGTTCTCCTCGCTCGCGCCGCGCATGACATAAAAGGGAATGCCCTGCGGATCGGACACCATCGCGATGCGCCCGACGCCGGGAATGTCCCAGGGCGGCAGATGGACGCTGCCGCCGTTCGCCTTGATCTTCTCGACCGACGCATCGACGTCATCGACTCCGATGTAGAATAGCCAGGTCGGCTTCCCGCCGTTCGCCGCCATGTCGTCGGAAAGGCGCATCACGCCCCCAACCATACCGCCGTCCGATGTCGAGATTCCGCGATAATCCATCTCGGAACTCATCGGCTCGGCATCGACCGTCCAGCCGATGACGTGGTCGTAGAATTTCTTCGACGCGTCGGGATCGGCGGTCAGCAGCTCGTACCAGATCGGGGTGCCTTCGGGATTGGGCATCGTTGCTCTCCTTTAACCTTCGAGTTCCACGATCGGCGTGAAGCCGCCATAGATCATGCGCTTGCCGTCGAACGGCATCGGCTCTTTCATGCGCGGGTCGTTCATCATCTTCTCGCTTGCCGCGTCGCGCGTCGCCTTGTCGGGCCAGATGATCCAGCTGAACACGACCGTTTCGTCGTCCTTTGCCTGCACGGCGCGCTTGAAGTCGGTGACCTTGCCGTCCTTCACGTCGTCGCCCCATCCTTCGACGATGCTGAGCGCGCCGAATTCGAGGAATATCTTGTCCATGCGGTTGGCATGGTCGATGAATTTGGCCTTGTCCGCGGTCGGGGCGGCGATGATGAATCCGTCGATATAGCTCATTGCTTCTCTCCTCTTGATGTAATCAGGCGGCTTCGAGTTCGGCGAAGTTCGCAATTTGGGCGTCCATCGCGCGCCGGAAGGCGGGGCGCGCGGTCCCGCGCGCGACATAGGCGGCAAGATTGGCGTGGCGGGCGAGCAGGCTGTCGTCGCTTATTCCGCGAAGCGCATCGACCATCATTATGTCGCCGACGGTGAAGCGCCCCTCCAGCCATTCCTTGCCGCCCAGCCAGTCCGACAGTCGCGACAGGCGCTGTTCGACGATCTCGACGACCCGCGGGCGGCGCAGCTTGCCCCATTCGGCACCGCGATCGAAGACGTCGATCGCGGTGAGCTGTCCGGATTGCGGCTCGATGCTATTGAGCGCGGCGATCAGCCACATGATCGCGCGGGCGCGGCCGTTCGCGTCGCGGGGCAGCAGCCGCTCGTCCTTTTCGCCGATGTGGATCAGGATGGCGCCCGATTCGAACAGCGTCAGATCGCCTTCCTTGTAGACGGGAACCTGGCCGAAGGGCTGGTCCAGCCAATAGTCTGCCGGCCGGTCTCCCTCGCCGCCGATCAGGCGGACGCGATAGGGCAGGCCGATTTCCTCGAGCGCCCAGCGGACGCGCAGGTCGCGCACGAATCCTCGCGCGAAATCGGGCACCCACTTGAAGGCGGTCACTTCGATGGCGGCGTTGGGGTCGATCGGCATCTCATGATCCTCCTTGAAACGGGATGCGCCGGACCGCGAGGGGAAGCGGTCCGGCGCTGCGGAAACGGTTCAGGCGGGGGCAAATGCCCGTTTCGCGGCCTCCTGGAGTTCGGCCTCGGTCAACGGCGCGGCGCGCAGCGGCGTCGCGATCGACCAGCTATGGCCGAACGGATCCTTGATCTGGCCGTAGCGATCGCCCCAGAACATGTCGGCGACCGGCATGGTAACCTCCGCGCCGGCGGCGACCGCGCGCTCCGTCGCGGCGTCGACGTCGGGGACGTTCAAGTGGATCGTCACCGGCGTCCCGCCCAACGCCTTGGGGCCGAGCATGCCGTAGGTCTTGTTCTCGTCGACCAGCATCACAATCGCGCCGTTGAGCTTCAGGGCGGCGTGCATCAGCCTGCCGTCGGGTCCGGGCAGCCGCGTCATTTCCTCCGCGCCGAACGCCTTTTTGTAGAATTCGATCGCGTCGGCAGCGCCGTCGCAGACGAGGTGCGGGGCGACCATGCGGATGGTGTTCGCCGTCGCGGGGCTGGTTGCTTCGGTCATCGTCTCTCTCCTTATTTCACGATGGGCATGAGCGCGCGCAACCGTGGGTCGCGCAGCCACAGGCCGCCCCACAGCATCACGTCCAGATACACGCCGAACAACGTGTGGCTGAAGAGCGGGTTGCCCACCCGGACGTGCGTCGACCGCTCCGCCGAGATAGGCGGTGAGCAGGATCGCGCCGAGAACGGCGGTGCGCGGCACGAGGTTGAGCAACGTCGATGCGAGAAGCACCAGCGCGAGGCCGCGGACGGTCGTCGCGTCGGCCGGCCAGCCGAGCTGGACGCTCGCCGTGATCATGGGCTTGAGCATCAGCAGCTTCATCGCGGCGTCCATTCCCATGAACGCGATAACGAGCCCGCTGAGCACGCGGCCGGCGATGATGCGCGCGGGCCTGTCGCGCCCGCCGTGGCGGCGGTCGGCAAGGGCCGGGTCAAGGTTGCTGTGGTCATGATGTCTCTCCTTGTCGGTTGGCCGATCAGGCGAAGGGCGCCGTTCCGGCGATCGCGCTGTGGCCGAGGATGGCGAGCAGCATCGCCGAAAAGCTGAGAAGGCCGGTCAAAATGTTGTGCTTCAGGGTCATGGCGCGTCTCCGTTCTGAAGCGTTCAGGCCGCTTCGAACGCCGAGGCGCCCAGCTCGGCGGCGGCGGCGTCCATCCAGTTTATGCCCCAGCCATGGCCGTCGGGATCTTCGAAGCTGCGGCCATACATGAAGTGGTGATCGTCGATCGGGCTTGGATCGCCGACGCCGCCCGCCGCAACCGCCTTCTCGACATAGGCGTTCACCTCGTCCTTGCTGCCGGCCGACAGGCACAGCAGCACCTGCGCGCTCTTGTGCGCGTCGACGATCGGTTTCGATGTGAACTGCCGCCATTTGTCATGTGTCATCAGCATGACGTAGATCGTGTCGCTGACGACCATGCAGGCGGCCGTCTCGTCGGTGAACTTGGGATTATTGGCCGCGCCGATCGCTTCGTAGAACGCTTTCGATCGCGCGAGATCGGCGACGGGCAGGTTCACGAAAATGATCTGGCTCATCTCTTGCCTCCCTTTTCCCGAAACGACTCGGGATTTGACATTGATGCACGACTCGGTTATAAAAAACAACCATGAAGTTAGAAAAAGTGACTCAAGCTTCAAAAACGGCTAAAAACCGCTGGTATGACGATGCATGCGGCACCGCGTTCGCGCTAGAACTGGTCGGCGAGCGCTGGTCGCTGCTGATCGTGCGCGAGCTTATGTTCGGTCCGCGACGGTTCGGTGAATTGCGCGCGAGCCTGCCAGGAATCAGCGCGAACATCCTCACCCAGCGGCTCGAGGGGCTGGTGGCCGAAGGCGTCGCCGCGCGCCGCAAGCTGCCGTCGCCTGCGTCGGTTCAGGTCTATGAGCTCACCCCCTGGGGCTATGAGGCCGAGGAGGTGATCAAGGTGATGGGCCGCTGGGCGACGCGATCGCCCGGCCACGATCCGACGCTCCCCTTGAGCGCGGCGTCGCTGATGCTGTCGTTCCGCACGATGCTTTCGGCCGAGCGCGCGAAGGGCATCGACGCGAAGATCGGATTCCGCCTCGGCGCGGAAAGTTTCGTCGCGAAGCTCGACGCGGAAAGCATCGCCATCCGACGCGGCGAGCCCGATGGCGCGGATGTGACGTTCGATTCGACCCCGCACGCGATGGCGGCGGTCGTCTATGGCGGGCGCCCGCTCGCCGACGCGCAAGCCGACGGATCGGTGCGCATCGAAGGCGACCGTGCGCTGGCGGAGCGTTTCGTCACCCTGTTCCCGCTCCCCGAAAAAATCGCGTAAAGGGATCCGTTCCTCCCGAGCGAAGTCGAGGGACTACACCGAGCTCAGCCGAGGCTTTCCTTCTTTTGAACCCGCGCAAGTCTCGCTTCGCTCGAACTAGTCCCTCGACTGCGCTCGGGATGAGCGGTTAGGGAGGATGCGCATTTCCTGAGAGCCCGCGATGACCGACCTCCCCAACGCCCAGCCCGACAGCCGCGCCGAAACCGTGCTCGACGCGCCCGACAAGCGCGTGTCGGTGCGCGAGATCTTCGGCATCGATACCCACATGGAATGCCCGGCGTTCAGCGAGGCCGACGAGCGCGTTCCCGATCTCGATCCCGCCTATGTGTTCGACGCGGACACCACGCTCGCGATCTGCGCGGGCTTCGCGCACAACCGGCGCGTGATGGTCCAGGGCTATCACGGCACCGGCAAGTCGACGCATATCGAGCAGGTCGCGGCCCGCCTCAACTGGCCGTGCATCCGCATCAATCTCGACGCGCACATCAGCCGAATCGACCTGATCGGCCGCGACGCGATCGTGCTGCGCGAGGGGCAGCAGGTTACCGAATTCCGCGAAGGCCTGCTCCCCTGGGCGATCCAGACGCCGACCGCCTTGGTGTTCGACGAATATGACGCGGGTCGCCCCGACGTGATGTTCGTCATTCAGCGCGTGCTCGAGGCCGAGGGGAAGCTGACGCTTCTCGATCAGAACCGCGTGATCCGGCCGAACCCGTGGTTCCGCCTGTTCTCGACCGCGAACACCGTCGGCCTCGGCGACACCAGCGGCCTCTATCACGGCACGCAGCAGATCAATCAGGGCCAGATGGACCGATGGAACATCATCGTGACCCTGAACTACCTACCCGCCGCGGTTGAGGCGCAGATCGTTCTCGCGAAGAGCGGCGAATACGACCACGAAGGCGGCAAGAAGGAAGTCGACGACATGGTCAAGGTGGCCGACCTGACGCGCCAGGGCTTCATCAACGGCGACATCTCGACGGTGATGAGTCCGCGCACCGTCATCACCTGGGCGCAAAACGCGCTGATCTTCGGCGACACCGGCTTCGCGTTCCGGCTGACGTTCCTCAACAAATGCGACGAGGCGGAGCGGAGTCTGGTCGCCGAATATTACCAGCGCGTGTTCGGGAAGGATTTGCCGGAGAGCGTGGTGGGAAAAGCGTCTTAACGGACGCTATGCCCTTCGCGGAGCTGCTCGGCGTGGTCGTGACCGAAACGTCGAACGATCGGATCACCGGCGAGCTTCAGGTGCGCGCGGAGCTTTGCACCTCGGGCGGGCTCCTGCACGGCGGCGCGATCATGGCGTTCGCGGACACGCTGGGCGCGATCGGCGCGTTCATGAATCTGCCCGAAGGGCCGGGCGGGACGACGACGATCGAGAGCAAGACGAACTTCCTCGGCCCCGCGCGCGAGGGCGACCGGGTGATCGGCGAATGCACGCCAGTGCAAGTGGGACGCCGCCTCTCCGTCTGGCAGACGCGCATCAGTCGCCCGGACGGCAAGCTGATCGCGCTTGTGACGCAGACACAGCTCGTCCTGTAACGGCGGATCCGATGCCCTTTACGCCAGACGAAAATCGCCGCTCTCCTACACGCCACGGCCCGGCATAGGTTTCTGCATGTCCCCGAGACTCACCCGCGATCGCTCCGCCCGCTTCGGCCTCTCGCCCCCAACTACCTGCGAATACTTTCCCATCCCGTGTAAAAGTCGTCCAAGTCGTAAGCCTGGGTTTACACTTTTCGCCGGCCAAGCCGGCGGCTAACGCTGCGGCGATGCCCGAACAGACCCCCCTCGAAGCCTTTCGCGCCGTCCTCACCGGGACCGCGCGCGCGATCGCGCACGAGCCGGAAGTGGAGCTCGCCTATACCGCCGACGCGCCGACCGCCGCCGGCAAGAACCTGAAGGTGCCGATGCCCGGCCGCGCGCTGCCGCCCGAACAGGTCGCGGAGGCACGGGGGTTCGCGGACGGGTTCGCGCTTCGCCTTCGCCATCACGACCCGGCGCTCCATGCGCGCAACACGCCCGCGCCGCCGGTCGCGCGCGCGGTGTTCGACGCGATCGAGAGCACGCGGGTCGAGGCGCTCGGGAGCCGGGCGATGGCCGGCGTGCGCGGCAACCTCGGGCGCGCGCTTGACATGCGGATGCGCTCGGACCCGATCGCGCGCGCGAAGGCGAAGGACGAGGTGCCGTTGTCGACCGCGGTCGCGCTGATGCTGCGCGAGCGGCTGACCGGAGAAGCGCCGCCCGTGACCGCCGAGGCCGGGCTGAACCTCGTGCGCGACTGGATCGAGGAGGCGGGCGGGCGCGATCTCGACGCGCTCGGCATGGTGATCGACGATCAGGCGGCGTTCGCGACGCTCGCCACGCGCCTGCTCGAAGACCTCGCGCTGATCGAGGGCGACATGATGCCCGACGACAGCGACGACGTCTCCGACGACGCCGATGACGGCACGGACGGCGATGCCGACAAGGGCGACGACGGCGAGGACGGCGACGGTCAGGTCGAGCAGCGCGCCGAGCGCGACGTCGGCGAAGACGCCGAAGGCGACGGCGAGACCGATGGCGAGGAAATGGCCGACGACGAAGGCGCGGAAGGCGGCGAGGGCGAGGAGGAGGGGATGCTCCCCGTCCGCCCCAACTGCCCGTTCGCGGAGCTGACGCCGGGGTTCGATTACAAGGCGTGGACCATCGCTTATGACGAGGAGATTTCGGCGCAGGAATTGTGCGACCCCGACGAGCTCGTCCGTCTGCGCGCCTATCTCGACCAGCAGCTGGTCCATTTGCAGGGCGCGGTGACCAAGCTCGCCAACCGCCTCCAGCGCCGCCTGATGGCGCAGCAGAACCGCAGCTGGGATTTCGACCAGGAAGAAGGGATGCTCGACGCCGCCCGCCTCGCGCGCGTCATCGTCTCACCGGGACATTCGCTTAGCTACAAGGTCGAGCGCGAGACCGATTTTCGCGACACGATCGTCACCCTGCTCATCGACAATTCGGGGTCGATGCGCGGGCGGCCGATCTCGATCGCGGCGATCAGCGCGGATATCCTCGCGCGCACGCTCGAACGCTGCGGGGTCAAGACCGAGATTTTGGGCTTCACCACGCGCGCGTGGAAGGGTGGGCAGGCGCGCGAGAGCTGGCTCGCGGCGGGCCGCCCTGCGCTCCCCGGACGCCTCAACGACCTGCGCCACATCGTTTACAAGTCCGCCGACGCGCCGTGGCGGCGCGCGCGCACGTCATTGGGTCTGATGATGCGCGAGGGGCTCTTGAAGGAGAACATCGACGGCGAGGCGCTGCTGTGGGCGCACAGCCGCCTCATGGCGCGGACCGAGGAGCGCAAGATCCTGATGGTCATTTCCGACGGCGCGCCGGTCGACGATTCGACGCTCAGCGTGAACAGCGGCTCCTACCTCGAAAAGCACCTGCGCCAGGTGATCGGCTGGATCGAGGCGCGCTCGCCGGTCCAGCTCGTCGCGATCGGCATCGGCCACGACGTCACGCGCTATTATGCGAAGGCGGTGACGATCATGGATGCCGACCAGCTCGGCGGAACGATGGTAGAGCAGCTCGCGGGGCTGTTCGACAACGACGCCTAGTCGTCCTCGTCCTCATAGCCGACGAGGTCGAGCGCCTTCGCCTTGATCTGGCGGGTGCGGCACCAGTGGACCAGCGCGTCCTCGCGACCGTGCGTGACCCACACTTCCTTGGGGTTAAGTTCCTCGATCGTCCCGGTCAGCTCGTCCCAGTCGGCATGGTCGGAAACGATCAGCGGCAGTTCGACGCCCCGCTGCGCCGCGCGCTGGCGGACGCGCATCCAGCCTGAAGCCATCGCCGTTATCGGGTCGGGAAGCCTGCGCGACCAGCGGTCGTTGAGCGCGGAGGGCGGCGCGACGACGATCTTGCCCTGAAGCTCGGCCTTCGCAACGCCGGTGGCGGGGATCAGCTCACCGAGATCGACCTCCCACTCGCGGTAGAGGTCGCACAGCCGCTGCATCGCGCCGTGGATGTAGATCGGATCGGCATGGCCCATCGCGCGGAGCTCGGCGATCAGCCGCTGCGCCTTGCCCAGCGCATACGCGCCGACGAGCACGCAGCGCTCGGGCTCGGCGCGGAGCGCGGCCAATACCTTGTCGATCTCGTCGTGCGTGTCGGGGTGGCGGAATACAGGGAGCCCGAAGGTCGCCTCGGTGATGAAGATGTCGCACTGCGTCGGCTCGAACGCCGCGCAGGTCGGGTCGGGTCGACGCTTGTAGTCGCCCGAAACGATGACGCGCTCGCCCGCGTGCTCGAGCAATATCTGCGCCGAGCCGAGGACGTGGCCCGCGGGCAGGAACGTCGCGTCGATCTCGCCGATCCTCACGCTCTCGCCGTAGTGAACCGGCACGCCGCCCGCCTGTTCGCCATAACGCGTGCTCATGATCGCGAGCGTCGCGGGCGTCGCCCACACCGCCTCGTGCCCGCCGCGCGCGTGGTCGGCATGGCCGTGGGTGACGAGCGCGCGCGGGACGGGACGCGACGGATCGATCCACGCCTCGGCGGCGGGCAGATAGATGCCGTGCGGCCGGGGGTCGATCCAGGAACCAAGTCGCGCCATTCGCGCCTATATGGCGGCGATGGCTGCCGATTCCCAACTCCCCGATGTCCTGACCCGATGGTTCACGGCGAAGGGCTGGTCGCCCAGGCGTCATCAGCTCGAAATGCTCGATGCCGCGCGCGCGGGCGCACACACGCTGCTCGTCGCGCCGACGGGATCGGGCAAGACGCTCGCCGGATTCATGCCGACGCTCGTTGAGCTGATCGAGACGCCGCGCGAAGGGCTGCACACCCTCTACATCTCTCCCCTCAAGGCGCTCGCGGTCGACGTCCGCCGCAATTTGCTGACGCCGATCGACGAGATGGGCCTCGACATATCGGTCGAGACGCGCACCGGCGACACGCCTTCGGACCGGCGCAAGCGCCAACGCGAGCGCCCGCCGCATATCCTGCTGACGACGCCCGAAAGCTTAAGCCTGCTGCTCAGCTATCCCGACAGCTTCACGATGTTCGCGGGTCTCTCGACGGTCGTGATCGACGAGGTCCACGCGTTCGCGACGGGCAAGCGCGGCGACCTGTTGTCGCTGTGCCTCGCGCGGCTCCAGCGCATCGCGCCCGCGCTACGCCGCGTCGCGCTGAGCGCCACCGTCGCCGACCCGGACGCCTATCGCGCATGGCTCGCGCCCGACGGCGATATCGACGCGGTGACGAAGGTTCAGGGCGATCCCGGCGCGGAGCCCGACATCGCGATTCTGCTGCCCGAGGGGCGCGTGCCGTGGGCTGGTCATTCGGGCCGCTACGCCGCCGCGCAGGTGATGGCGGAGATCGAGACGCACAGGACAACGCTGATCTTCTGCAACACGCGGAGTCTGGCCGAGCTGATCTTTCAGGATTTGTGGAAGGCCAACGAGGCTAAGCTTCCGATCGGCATCCACCACGGTAGCCTGGATACCGAGGCGCGGCGCAAGGCCGAGGCGGCGATGGCCGACGGGCGGCTGCGCGGTCTCGTCGCGACAGCGAGCCTCGACCTCGGCGTCGACTGGGGCGACGTCGATTGCGTGGTTCAAATGGGCGCGCCGAAGGGCTCGTCGCGCCTGCTCCAGCGCATCGGTCGCGCCAACCACCGCCTCGACGAGCCGAGCGAGGCGGTGATCGTCCCCGGCAACCGCTTCGAATATTTGGAAGCCCAGGCGGCATTGGACGCAGTCGAGGTCAGCGAGCTCGATCACGAAGTGTTCCGCCCCGGCGCGCTCGATGTCCTCGCCCAGCACGTCATGGCCTGCGCGTGCGCGGCGCCGTTCGACGAAGCGGCGATGCTCGCGGAAGTGCAGGGCGCGCTTCCCTATAGCGCGCTCGACGCCGGGACGTTCGCGCGCGTGCTCGATTTCATCGCGACCGGCGGCTATGCGCTCAAGGCCTACGACCGCTTCAAGCGGCTGACCAAGGATGGGGCTGTGTGGCGCGTCAGCCATCCGCGCTTCGTTCAGCAGCATCGCCTCAACGCCGGGATCATCGTCGAGGCGGCGATGCTCACCGTCCGCTTCAGGAACGGGCGCAGGCTCGGCAAGGTCGAGGAAGGCTTCGCCGCGAGCCTGACGAAGGGCGACACGTTTTTCTTCTCCGGCCTCAGCGTCGAGGTCGAAAAGATCGAGACCGAAGACCTGATCGTCCGCGCGTCGAGCCGCCCGGCGCGCATCCCCACCTATGGCGGCGCGCGCATGCCGATCTCGACCAACCTCGCCGACCGCGTCCGCACCCTGATGCACGACGAAGGCGAATGGACGCGCTTTCCCGACGACGTGCGCGAATGGCTCGAAATGCAGCGCCGCCGCTCGGTCCTGCCCGCGCCGGGGCAGCTCCTCGTCGAGACGTTCCCGCGCGACAAGCGCCACTATATGGTCGTCTACAGCTTCGAAGGGTGGAACGCGCACCAGTCGCTCGGCATGCTCGTCACCAAGCGGATGGAGACGCAAGGGTTGCAGCCGATCGGCTTCGTCGCGAGCGACTATGCGATCGCCACTTACTCGCTCAAACCCGTCACCGATCCGCGCTCGCTGTTCCCGCCCGACATCCTCACGCACGAGTTCGTCGACTGGGTGCAGAGCTCGTCGCTGCTCAAGCGCGCGTTCCGCGAGGTCGCGGTGATCGGCGGCCTCGTTGAGCGCCAGCATCCGGGGAAGCGCAAGACGGGCAAGCAGGTGACCTTCTCGACGGATCTGATTTACGACGTGCTGCGCCGCTACGAGCCCGACCATCTGCTGATGAAAGCCGCCTGGGCCGACGCGCGCGCCAGGATGACCGACGTCGGCCGCCTCGCCAATTTGCTCGACCGCGCGGGCGAAACCATGGTCCACGCCGATCTCCCCCGCGTCAGCCCGCTCGCCGTCCCCGTCCTCGTCCTCATCGGCCGCGAACGTGTGGCGACGGGGACGGTCGACGACGAACTGCTGATCGAGGCGGAGGGGCTGGCGGCTGAGGCTATGCGCGAGGATTAGGCGGCTTGCGCCATCGACGGCGCGCGCTACGCTTGACTTGGGAGGGACGCTAATGCGCCACATCGCCGTGATCGGCTCCGGGCCGGCGGGCTATTATACCGCGGAGGCTTGCCAGAAGGCGTTCGGGGACGGCGTGCACGTCGACATCCTCGACCGGCTGCCGACGCCGTTCGGGCTGGTGCGCTCCGGCGTCGCGCCCGACCACCAATCTCTGAAAGCCGTATCGCGGCGGTTCGAGGCGGTGGCGCTGTCGGACAATGTGCGCTTCGCGGGCAACGTTTCGGTCGGACGCGACGTTTCGATCGAGGAACTGCGCGGCCTCTATGACGCGGTGGTGCTGGCGACGGGCGCGCCCGCCGACCGGCCGCTCGACATTCCGGGCGGCGACCTGCCCGGCGTGGTCGGGTCGGCGGCGTTCGTCGGCTGGTATAACGGGCATCCCGATTTCGCCGACCTCGATCCGCCGCTCGACGGGCCGGGGGCGGTCGTCGTCGGCAACGGCAATGTCGCGCTCGACGTCGCGCGCATCCTTTCCAAGAGCCGCGGGGAATTCGCGGGGTCGGACATTTCCAATCATGCGCTCGACGCGCTCGACGCGTCGGGAATCGTGCGCGTGACCCTGCTCGGGCGGCGCGGCCCGCACCAGATCGCGATGACGCCGAAGGAATTGGGCGAGCTCGGCCACCTTGAACGCGCGCAGCCGTTCGTCGACGCGGACGACCTGCCCGACGCGGTGGACGACGCGCTGCTCGAGCCCGGGATGCGCAAGTCGGTGTCGCATTTGCGTGCGTTTTCGGAGGCCGGGGCGGCGGGAAAGCCGGTGGCGATCGACTTCGATTTCTTCGCGATGCCGCTGCGCATCGAAGGAGAAAGACGCGCCGAGCGCGTGATCGTCGAACGGACGCGCCTCGACGACGAGCTGCGATCGACGGGGACGGGGGAAACCTATGCGATCCCCGCGCATCTCGTCGTCTCGTGCATCGGCTATCGCACCCCGCACATCGAGGGCGTGCCCTACGAGCACGGGCGCGGGCGCTTCGCCAATGACGAGGGGCGGATTTTGCCCGCCCTCTATTGCGTCGGCTGGGCGCGGCGCGGGCCGACGGGGACGATCGGCACCAACCGGCCCGACGGATACGCGGTGGTCGAGCTGATCGTGGCGGATGTGGGCGAAGGCGCGGGCAAGGCCGGGCGCGCGGGGCTCGACATATTGCTGGAGGGGCGCGGCGTAGACCTCGTCACCTTCCGCGACTGGCGGCGGATCGAGGCGGCCGAAGTCGCGCGCGCAAGGGACGGCGCGCCGAGGGAGAAGTTCACGGATTTGGCGGCGATGCTTGCGGCCAGGGGGGTTGTAAGCCCCTCCCCTTCAGGGGAGGGGTAAGGGGGCGGGGCGCGCGTCCGCGCGCCATAAAGACTCCTTCGTGCCGGACACTCCCCACCCCAATCCCTCCCCTGAAGGTGAGGGGCTTTGCTCGGGCTTGTCCCCCCGCCCGGGCTTCGCTAAGGGCCGCCGCCTGTCTCTCCGCCTCTCTCGCGGATCCGGTCGGGGAATAGCTCAGCCTGGTAGAGCACTGTCTTCGGGAGGCAGGGGCCGGAGGTTCGAATCCTCTTTCCCCGACCAATCCGCCACCCGACGCGCAATCGCGCGCTGGGCTTGGCCGGAACGCTCTGATAATCGCCGCTCGCGAATCGTGGCCGCCAAGGGGGACGACGTGCGCTGGTTTCAGGCGTTGCTGCCCAAGAGCGGCGGTTTTTTCGAGCTGTTCGAGGCGCATGCCGCGACGCTCGTCGCGGGGGCCGAGGCGCTGCTGCACATGGTCGATGGCGGCTCCGTCGGTGAAGGCGCGAAGAGCGTTCAGGATCACGAGCACGACGCCGATGACATCACCCGCGACGTGCTCACCAGCGTGCGCAAGACCTTCGTCACGCCGTTCGACCGCTCGGCGATCACTGGCCTCATCGGATCGATGGACGACGCGATCGACCAGATGAACCAGACCGCCAAGGCGATCATGCTGTTCGAGGTGACCGCGTTCGAGCCCAACATGCGCGCGATGGCGGAAATGATCGTCGAGGCGGCGCGGACGACCGCGCAGGCGGTCCCGCTGCTGCGGTCGCTCGGCGACAATGCCAACCGCCTTGTCGCGCTGACCGCGAGCATCGTCGCGATCGAGGGGCGCGCCGACGAAATGCATGAGGCTGGGCTGAAGGCATTGTTCAAGGCGCACGGCGCGGACCGGCCGATGGCGTTCATCATCGGCAACGAGATCTACAGCCATCTCGAGCGCGTGACCGATCGTTTCGAGGATGTCGCCAACGAGATCCAGGGTCTCGTGATCGATCACAGCTAGCGCAGGCAATGGAGCCAGCGCTTTCACTGCCGCTTTTGATCGCGTTGATCGGCGTCGCGCTGGCGTTCGATTTCCTGAACGGTCTGCACGACGCGGCGAACGCGATCGCGACCGTCGTCTCCACGCGCGTGCTGCGCCCGCATCAGGCGGTGGCGATGGCGGCGTTCTTCAACTTCATCGCCTTCCTGTTCTTCGGCCTTCACGTCGCCGAGACGGTGGGGAAAGGCATCGTCGACGTGAGCGTCGTCGATGCGCATGTGATCTTCGGCGCGCTGATGGGCGCGATCGCTTGGAATCTGATCACCTGGGGGCTCGGCATCCCATCGTCGTCGAGCCATGCGCTGATCGGCGGGCTGATCGGCGCGGGAACGGCGAAGGCGGGATTTTCCGCGATCGTGTGGAGCGGCGTCATCAAGACTTCGGCCGCGATCGCGCTGTCTCCCGCGCTCGGGCTCGTGCTCGCGCTATTGCTCGTGCTGATCACGTCGTGGCTGTTCACGCGGCGCACGCCGGGCGGCGCCGACCGGACGTTCCGGCGGCTCCAGCTCGTTTCCGCGTCGCTCTATTCGCTCGGCCACGGCGGCAACGACGCGCAAAAGACGATGGGGATCATCGCCGTGCTGCTTTATTCGCAGGGGCTGCTGAGCGGCGGCTTCCATGTGCCGTTCTGGGTGGTGATCTCGTGCCAGGCGGCGATGGGACTGGGGACGCTGCTCGGCGGCTGGCGGATCGTCCATACGCTCGGATCGAAGATCACGCGGCTGACGCCGCATCAGGGATTCTGCGCGGAGACGGGGGGCGCGATTACGCTGTTCCTCGCGACCTGGCTGGGCATTCCCGTCTCGACCACGCATACGATCACCGGCGCGATCGTCGGCGTCGGCTCGGCGCGGAGAACCTCGGCGGTGCGCTGGAACGTCGCCGGCCGGATCATCGTCGCCTGGGTGGTGACGCTTCCCGCCGCGGCGTTGATGAGCGCGGCTTGCTACTGGGCGGCAAGCGCGGTCGGCCTGCTGGTTTAACTATTCAGCCGGAAGCGGCGGCGGCGCGGCGTTCGCCCCCCCGGTCGTCAGGCGCCGGCCGATCTTGGGGCCGATCCATGCCTCGACGCCGACCGCGAGGCTGAAGGTCGCGGGGACGATGAGGAGCGTCAACATCGTCGACAAGACGAGGCCGCCGATCACGAAGATGCCCATCGGCGCGCGCCAGCTTCCGTCGCCGGAAAAGCTGAACGCGATCGGCAGCATGCCGGCGACCATCGCCATCGTCGTCATCACGATCGGCTGCGCGCGCTTGTGCCCGGCATCGACGATCGCGGTCACCTTGTCGATTCCCTTGCCCATTTCCTCGAGCGCGAAGTCGACGAGCAGGATCGAGTTCTTGGCGACGATTCCGAGAAGCATCAGCATGCCGATGAGGACGGGCAGCGAAACCGGGTTGCCGGTCAGGTGCAGCGCGATCGCGCCGCCCAAGGGCGCGAGCAGCAGCGACCCCATGTTGACGAATGGCGGCAGCACCCGGCGGTAGAGCAGCACCAGCACCGCGAACACCAGCAGGATGCCTGAGACGACCGCGACGATGAAGTTGGTGACCAGCTCCGCCTGCAGCTTGTCGTCGCCGAAGCTGACGCGCTCGACACCCTGCGGCAGGTTCTTCATCGTCGGCAGCGCGTCGATCTCCTTCGAGGCGGTGACGACGCCCGGCGCATAATCCGCGCCGATCGCCAGGCGGCGATTCTGGTTATAGCGGCGAACCACGGCGGGTCCCGCGCCGAAGCTCACGTCGGCGACGACCCTGAGCGGCACCGATCCGCCGTTCGCGGTCGGCACCGGCAAATTCTGGATCGTCGAAAGGCTGGCGCGCGCGCCCTCGTCGAGCATTACGCGGATCGGAATCTGCCGGTCGGACAGCGAGAATTTGGCCGCGTTCTGATCGATATCTCCTTGCGTGGCGATGCGGATCGTCTGGCTGAGCGCCGCAGTGGTGACGCCAAGCTCGGCAGCCAGATTAAGTCGGGGCTTGATGAGGATCTCGGGACGGCGCAGGTCGCCGTCGATGCGCGGTGCGCGCAGCTGCGGAAGCCTGCCCATTTCCTCGACCACCTTCGTCGCGGTGCGATAGACGAGGTCGGGATCGCTGCCGGCCAGCATCAGCGTGACATCGCGGCCAAGGCCGCCGCTCTGGCTCTGGAAGGTCACGCGCGCGTCGGGAATGGCGCGCAGCCGCGGCGCCATGTTACGCTCGAACTGGACGCTCGTCTCTGCGCGCACCTTCTTGAGCGTGATATAGATGCTCGCGCTGCCGACCTGCACGTCGCCGAACGCGTTGGCGACGTCTGGCGCGCGCCGCAGCATCGCCGAGACATTGTCGACGACGGCGCGCGTTTGGCCCAGCGTCGTTCCGGGGGCCATCTCCACCTTAACCTGGCTGTAGTCCGTGTTGATCGTCGGCTGAAAAACGAATTGGAGCGTGCCGAACGCGACGATCGTAAGCGCGAATATCAGCGCTCCGATTCCGACCACCCACATGCGGTGATCGGTGAAGATCGCAACCCACCGCCGCCAGCCGCCGCGTGCCTTGAGCGCGAGGGCGCGGCCGGGCGCAAGCGACCAGCGGAGCGTCGCCAGATAGCGATGCATCGCCCAGTTATCGCCGTGTCGGGCGTGGCCGTGCGACTTCAGGAAATAGGCGGCGATCATCGGCGTGATGAGGCGCGCGACGCCAAGGCTGACGAGGACGGCGGCGACGATCGTAAGTCCGAATTGCTTGAAGAACTGGCCGGTGAATCCGGGCATCAGGCCCACCGGCAAGAAGACGGCGACGATCGCCATCGTCGTCGCCAGCACGGCAAGCCCAATTTCGTCGGCCGCGTCGATCGCCGCCTGATAGGCGGTCTTGCCCATGCGCATGTGCCGGACGATATTCTCGATCTCGACGATCGCATCATCGACCAGCACGCCCGCGACGAGACTCAGCGCGAGCAGGCTGATGCCGTTGAGCGTGAAGCCCATCAGATCCATGAACCAGAAGGCAGGGATCGCCGAAAGCGGGATGGCGATCGCAGAGATCGCCGTCGCGCGCCAGTCGCGCAGGAACAGAAACACCACGAGCACCGCGAGCAGCGCGCCTTCCCACATCGCGTCCATCGCCGAGCGATATTGATCGCGCGTATAATCGACCGACGTGTAGAGCTGGGTGAAATGGACCTTCGGGTTCTCCTTTTCGAGCTGGCGCAGCATCGCCACGCCTTGGTCGTAAACCGTCACGTCGGACGACCCCTTCGACTTCGCCATCGCGAAGCTCAGCACCTGCCGCCCGTTCATCGTCGCGACGTTGCGCTGTTCGGCATAGAGGTCGCGGACGGTGGCGATGTCGCCAAGCTTGACTGAGCGCCCGGCGCCGGTCGCGATCATTGTCTCGCTCAGCGCGAACGCGCTCGCGGCGTTGCCAAGCACGCGCACCGACTGTTCAGAACCGGCGATCTCCGCGCGGCCGCCCGCGGCGTTCATATTCACCGAGCGCAGCTGCAGGTTGACCTGCGCCGCCGTGACGCCCTGCGCCTGCATGCGCGCAGGATCGAGGATCACACGGATCTCGCGGCTTACGCCACCTGACCGCTGGATGCTCGCCATGCCGGGCACCGAAAGCAGCCGCTTGGCGACGGTGTTGTCGACGAACCAGCTCAGTTGCTCGAGCGTCATGTCGACCGCTTCGGCGGAGAAATAGGCGATCGGCCCGCCATCGACGTCGATGCGCGTGATCTGCGGCTCCAGGATGCCGTCGGGAAGATCGCCTCTGATGTTTGCCACCGCGTCGCGCACGTCGTTGACCGCGCGATCGACGGGCGTGCCGATGTCGAACTGAACGAAGGTCTGCGAATTGCCCTCGTCGATGCGCGACGACATCGATTCCACGCCGTTGATCCCGCGTATCGCCGCCTCGATCCGTTGGGTGACTTGCGTCTCCATCTCGGTCGGCGCGGCGCCCGGCTGGACGACGACGATCTGCGCGGCGGGGAAGCTGACGTCAGGGTTGTTATTGACCTGCATCCGCGCGAAGCTGACTATTCCGGCGAGCGTCAGCGCGATGAACAACACGATCGGCGCAACCGGATTGCGGATCGCCCATGACGATATGTTGCGAAAGCTCATCCCCGGCGTCCTTTGCGCTGACGACGGTGTATTATGCCGATACCACAGCTAGCGCAAGCGGCGTTTACTCGACCCGCGTCACCATGCATGCATCCTTTCTGAAATCGCGTTCAAGCCGCGCGCGGCAGTATGCGATCAAGCGCGCCATTCATTGCGCGTTTCGCTTCGAGCAATTCGTAATCAGCCTGCAATCCTAGGAAAAAACCTTCGGACATGCCGAAATAGCGCCCGAGCCGCAGATCGAGATCGGCGTCGATCTGACGTGCGCCTCCAATCACCGCCGAAAGCCGCGTGGAATCGACGCCCAGAGGTGACGCCAGGCTCTCGACCGGCAGCCTCAGCGGTTCCATGAACTCCGACCACAACAGCTCACCCGCATGGCTGTTATGCAGCCTTTCGGCGTTAGTGGTAGTCGGTGATCTCGACGTTATATGCGTTACCGTCTTTCCAGACGAAACATATAGGCCATTGCTTGTTGATGGAAATTGAATGTTGCCCGGCACGTCGTCCTTCAGGGCGTGAAGGCGGCTGCCGGGCGGATTGCGAAGATCTTCGACGTCTTCGCCCGATTGAGCAGCCTGAGCCTTAGCGAGCGAGCGCGACTGGACATCAGGTAGAAGCTTGCGGCTCACGAGGCCGTTCCAAATGCGCTCGGTTTTGCGGGTCTTTATACGTGCGGATCATCGCGAGCCCCTCAGCGTCCTTCTCGACTTATTGCGCGATCCTGACGCGCATTTGAATCAAGGTTTACCGACGCTAGCTCGCATCGTCATTTGCGCGACATGCGCGTTAACGACTCTTGCTCCCCCACTTCCGCTGCACCTTCCCGTATCGCGTCTTGCGCGTGCCCGGCTTGCCTTCACTGCTGCGCCCCATGATCGGGGCCTTCGATTGCTCGTGCGGCGCGGGCAGGCCCAGCTCCTCCGCTTCCAGCGAGCGGATTTCGTCGCGCAGCCGCCCGGCCTCCTCGAACTCGAGATCGCCCGCCGCCTTGCGCATCTTCCTTTCGAGCTCCTCGATGTAGGCGCGCAGATTGTGGCCGACCATGTGCGGGCGGTCCTCGTCGATCTCGATCGTGACCTGGTCGCGCGACGATAGGTGCTGGATCACGTCGCTGATGTCGCGCTTGATCGACGCCGCAGTGATGCCGTGCTCGGCGTTGTAGGCGAGCTGCTTTTCGCGTCGCCGGTCGGTCTCGCGCATCGCGCGCTCCATGCTCCCCGTGATGCGGTCGGCGTAGAGGATAACGCGCCCGTCGATGTTGCGCGCGGCGCGGCCGATCGTCTGGATCAGCGAGGTCTCGCTGCGCAGGAACCCCTCTTTGTCGGCGTCGAGAATCGCGACGAGCCCGCATTCGGGAATGTCCAATCCCTCGCGCAGCAGGTTGATGCCGATCAGCACGTCGTAGACGCCGAGCCTGAGGTCGCGGATCAGCTCGATGCGTTCGAGCGTCTCTACGTCCGAATGCATATAACGGACGTTGATCCCCGCCTCGTGGAGATATTCGGTCAAATCCTCGGCCATGCGCTTGGTCAGCGTGGTGACGAGCGTGCGATAGCCTTGCGCCGTCACCTTGCGGATTTCGGCGATGACGTCGTCGACCTGATCCTCGACCGGGCGGATCTCGACCGGCGGGTCGATCAGGCCGGTCGGGCGGATCACCTGCTCCGAAAACACGCCGCCGGTCTGCTCCATCTCCCAAGGTCCGGGCGTCGCCGAGACGCACACCGTTTGCGGGCGCATCGCGTCCCATTCGTTGAAGCGCAGCGGGCGGTTGTCGATCGCGGACGGAAGCCGGAAGCCGTATTCGGCGAGCGTGAGCTTTCGGCGATGATCGCCGCGCGACATGCCGTTGACCTGGCCGATCGTCACATGGCTTTCGTCGACGAACAGCAGCGCGTTTTCGGGAAGATATTCGAACAGCGTCGGCGGCGGCTCGCCCGGAAGACGGCCAGTAAGGAAGCGGCTGTAATTCTCGATCCCCGCGCAGCTCCCGGTCGCGGCGATCATCTCGAGGTCGAAATTGGTGCGCTGCTCGAGCCGCTGCGCTTCGAGCAATTTCCCTTCCACGACCAGCTCCTTCAGGCGTTCGGCGAGCTCGTGCTTGATCGCCTCCATCGCCTGCTTCATCGTCGGGCCGGGCGTGACGTAGTGGCTGTTCGCGAACACGCGGACATAGTCGAGGCTCGCTGCCTTCTTCCCCGTCAGCGGATCGAACTCGACGATCTCCTCGATCTCGTCGCCGAAGAAGCTCACGCGCCATGCGCTGTCCTCGTAATGCGAGGGGAAAATTTCGAGATTGTCGCCGCGCACGCGGAAATTGCCGCGCTGAAACGCAGCGTCGTTGCGCTTGTATTGCAGCGCGACGAGCTTCCTGATGATCTCCGACTGGTCGGCACTCTGGCCCTTCTTCAAGTCGAAGATCATCGCCGAGTAGGTCTCGACCGAGCCGATGCCGTAGAGGCACGAGACCGAGGCGACGATCAGCACGTCGTCGCGTTCGAGCAGCGACCGCGTGGCCGAATGGCGCATCCGGTCGATCGCCTCGTTTACCGAGCTTTCCTTCTCGATGTAGGTGTCCGACCGCGCGACATAGGCCTCGGGCTGGTAATAGTCGTAATAGCTGACGAAATATTCGACCGCATTCTCCGGAAAGAAGCTCTTGAACTCACCGTAGAGCTGGGCGGCGAGAATCTTGTTGGGCGCGAGGATCAGTGCGGGGCGCTGCAATTCCTCGATGACGCGCGCCATGGTGAAGGTCTTGCCCGATCCCGTGACGCCGAGCAGCACCTGGTTGCGCTCGCCCTCGCGCGCGGTCGCGACGAGCTCCTCGATCGCCGCAGGCTGGTCGCCCGCCGCCTGATAATCGGCGACAAGCTTGAACGTCTTGCCGCCTTCGGATTTGGCGGGGCGTGCGGGGCGGTGGGGAACGAAGCTCTGGCTCGTTTCGGGTTCGTCGAGCGAGGTGCGGATTTGAATTGCCATGAGGCTTCGATATGGTGGTTCCGACAATCGGACGCAACGCAATCGCGTCGCCGGGGGAGGCCAGCCATGAACCGACTTTATCTCGCAGCGCCGCTACTGCTCGTCGCATGCAATTCGCAGCCGACGATCAAGGCCGAGAACGCCTCGGTTGCCGAGGTCGCGGCGCAGGCGCGTAGCGCGGTGAAGATCGAGCCCGGCCAATGGTCGCACCAGACCGACGTGCTCAACTTCGACATGCCCGGCGTCAAGGATCCGAACATGGCGCGGATCATGGGCGACGCGATGAAGAAGGCGCAGTCGAAGACGATCAGCTATTGCATCACGCCCGAGGAGGCGGCGAAGCCGCGCTTCGGCGAGACGCCGGGCGCCGACTGCCGCTACAAAAACTTCACCATGGGCGGCGGCAAAATCGACGCGACGATGGTCTGCAAGCCGAAACAGGGCGGCGCGATGCGCATGGCGATGGCGGGAACCTATTCGCCGACCGCCTATGACATGACCGTCGAGATGAAGATGGACAATCCGAACATGCCCGGCGGCGGCATGACGATGAAGGCGCATACAAAGGGCGCGCGCACCGGCGAATGCCCGGCGGGCGCGAGCTAGGGAGGACGGCAAGATGATCGGTTACGCGACACTCGGCAGCAACGACATGGCGAAGGCGCGCGCGTTCTACGACGCGCTCCTGGGCTCGGTCGGCGCGAAGCGCATCATGGAGTTCGGCGACGACTTGGGCGGTTTCACCTTGTGGGGCACGAGCTTCGACAAGCCCGGCATCGCGGTGACGACGCCCTACAACAAGGAGCGCGCGACGGCGGGCAACGGCAACATGCTCGCGATCGCGATGGACGAGCGCGCCAAGGTCGATGCGCTCCACGCAAAGGCGCTCGAATTGGGCGGCAGCGACGAAGGCGCGCCGGGCGTGCGCGGCGACGAAGGGCCGCAGGCGTTCTACGGCGCCTATTTCCGCGACCTCGATGGAAACAAGCTCTGCGCGTTCCGGATCGGGCCGGCCTAACGCAAGGTTCCGACCGCCGGTTCGATGCAGCGCGGATCGAGCGGTCTGGCGGGCGCGGGCGGCGCGTAGGCGGGAATTTCGACAGGGCGGCCGATCGCGACGGGCGCGAAGCCGGTTATCGCGCGGCAGGCGGTGACGGCGCGGAGCAGCCTCGGCGGCGTGTCGTACGCCTCGTAGCTCAGCCGGAAGGTGCCCCAGTGGATCGGTATCGCGCGCGCCGCGCCGAGCCGCGCGGAAATCTCCGCCGACTGGACCGGGCCGACGTGGCTCCCCGCCTGCATCTGTCCCGGCGCGAAGCGGAACGCGCCGATCGGAAGCAGCGCGAGGCGGATCGGGCCGTAGGCTCTCGCTTCGCCCGGCCACTTCCCGTCGCCGAAGCCGGTGTCGCCGGCGAAGAACAGGTTTCCGCCGGGAAGCGTCACGACGAAGCTAGACCACAATGCGCGGTCGCGGTCGGCGAACCAGCGGCTGCCCCAATGGTGATTGCGCGTCACGATAACGTCAATGCCGGGGCGCAGGGTGACGCGCCCGCCCCAGTCGCGCGCAACCGAAGGAATGTCCTTCATCACCGCGTCGTTGCCGAGGCTTGTCACGATCAGCGGCCGGTCGCGCTTCCAGAGCCTTCGCAGCGTCGTCAGGTCCATGTGGTCGTAATGGTCGTGGCTAATGAGGATCAGATCGATCTTCGGCAGGTCGTTGAACGCGACGCCGGGCGCCGCGACGCGCTTCGGCCCGAAGCCGAATGGCCCCGCGCTGTCGGCGTAGATCGGATCGGTAAGAATATTGAGGCCGTTCGTCTGGACGAGGACCGTCGCATGGCCGATCCATGTCGCGACCATGCGTTCGCCCTCGATGCGCGCGGCGGGCTTTGTCGGCGTGACGGCGACATGTTTGGGCCAAGGCGGGCGGTCGTCGGTCCCCAGCAGATAGCGGACGATAAAGCTGCCCCGGCTCCCGCCCGGCGCCGGCGCGAACGTGTCCTCGCCATCGGGGTTGAAGAAGCGCGTGCCGTCGAAGTGCGCGCTCACGGAGCCGCGATAATAGACGCGATCGAGGAAATGCGGGACGACGACGATCGCGAGGCACAGCGCGACGATCGCGAACAGCGCCGTCGTCCCGATCCATCGTGCCGTCCGTTTCATCCGGCGCGCCCATAAAGCCTCGCCCCGAAAATCCCAGCGGAACATCGGCGACACGCGGCGGTTCGCCGGGTAGGGAAAGCCATGAAGATCGATATCGACGTCCTGCTCGACTATATCTTGCCCAGCGCGCGCGACGTGCTGTTGCAGGTCGAGGCGGCGGCAATGGTCGATCAGCGCATTCTCGATTCGGTGCTGACCGTGACCTCGCCGGAGCCGTTGCGCGCCGTGCCGGGCGAAGAGGCGATCGGCCAGCGCACCTGGGCGGCGGGGAGCGGACAGTTTCGCGTCGAATATCGCGCGAGCGTCGAGGTCGAACGGTCCGATGTCAAGATCGGCCGGCTGACCGCCGATCGGCCCGCCGACCTGCCCGCGCTCGTCATCGCCTATCTCCTACCCAGCCGCTACTGCGAAAGCGACCGCTTCGAGGCGTTCGTCGAGCGCGAGTTCACCGATATCCGCGGCGGCGCGAAGTTGATGGCGATGCGCGACTGGATCGCGCGCCATCTCGATTATGAGGCGGGCACCTCGACGAGCGAGACGACCGCGTCCGACACTTTCGTGCGCCGCGCGGGCGTGTGCCGCGACTATGCGCATCTGCTTGCGACGCTCGCGCGCGCGGCGACGATCCCGGCGCGACTCGTCTCGGCCTATGCGCCCGGCGTCGATCCCCCCGATTTTCACGCGCTGGTGGAGGTGTGGCTCGAGGGGAGCTGGCACCTGATCGACGCGACGGGGATGGCGAAGACGGCGGAAGTCGTGCGCGTAGGCGTTGGGCGCGACGCGACCGACATCGCCTTCATGACGGTGTTCGGAGCGGCGACACTTGTCGAGCAGCGCGTGACAGTGACGCGGGAACAGCGTGCGCCCGCCGGTCGTTCTAGGAACGAATCGAACAGGAGCCGGTCATGACCGACACGAAAGATCAGGAAGCCGACGCCGCGGCCGTTTCGACCGAGCGCAATCCCGCGACGCATCCCAACCAACATGCGATGCAGGACGAAAGCATCAACAAGCGGCTCGAGGACCATCCGGAGGACAGCGACGCGCGCCTCGACGCCGGGCTCGATCAGTCGATGGACGCGTCGGACCCGCCGTCATCGACGCAGCCGGTGCATTCGACAGATCCTGCGCCGTCGTCTGGCTTCGATGAAAAAGCCGAAGAGAAACTGCGCACCAAGTGACGCTTGTGCGCACTGTATTGGCGGCGTAACACGCGCGGCGACCTCCTATAAGAGTCCGTTTCGAATCTCATGCGTAACGAGCTAGACGGCGAATGAGCATCATGGCGGATGCGGCGTACAGGAACGCGGTGGCGGATCGGATAGTG
>JACDGO010000142.1 GCA_013821585.1 Sphingomonadaceae bacterium | reverse complement strand
GGGGATGCGCGCGCGGCTGCTCGTGCTTCACGCGCGCTTCGAGGACGGCGGCGGCAAGTGGCGCGGCTCGGCCAAACTGCCGCCGACGCAGGACAGTTTTCGTGTGGTGGCGGAACTCGACGCGTTGTGGCCGAGCCTGGCGGGCGAGGGCAAGCGGCTGCGTATGGTCGGCGTCTCGCTGATGAATCTCGAAGCGGTCGATGGCGAGCAGGGATCATTGTTCGCGCGGCTCGAACCCGATCACGAGCTCGCGCGCGGACTGCGCACCGAAGCGCTGTCGGTGGCGATGGACCGCATCAACGCGCGCTTCGGCCGCAACGCGGTGTCGCTCGGGCCGACGACCGGCGGTCGCATCGACCGCGTCGGCACTTCGATCGCCTTCGGCCGGATTCCGGAGGCGGCCGAGTTCCACGAGTAAGAGCCTTTGGTTGGTCGACCAAACGCCCATGCGGTTCGACAAACGGCGTGTCGCGCGACGCGGTGAGCGGCTAGCGTTCCGCCCGCGTCCGGGAGTCGCGCAATTGAAACAACTTTGGCGCTTGACGCATCGCATCGCAACGGGAATGCTCGCAAGCCTATGAAACACCTTCTCCTCGCCGCCCCCGCGGCCCTTCTCGCCCTCGCCGCGTGCGACAGTTCCAGCCACAATATCTCAGCGCCCGTGGATGACCCGATGGGCAACCAGATCGCGAAGGGGCCCCCTGTAGAGCTGCCGCCGGCGATCAAGGCGACGAAGGCCTATCGCTGCAAGGACAACAGCCTCGTCTACATCGACTTTTTCGACGGCGACAAGCAGGCCAACATCCATGTTGGTGAAAAAGCGGCAACGCCCGTCGTCTTGAAGGCCGAGGAAGCCGGCAAGCCCTTCACCGCCGACGGTTATTCGGTCAACGGTTCGGGTCCGTCGGTGTCGGTCACGACGCCGGGCAAGGATAGTCAAACCTGCAAGGGCTGAGCACCGTCCCCATCCAAGCTTTTCAAGGGCCGGGGAAACGATTTCCCGGCCCTTTCCCTTGCCCGCGACGGCCGCTAAGCGCCGCGCCCATGCCTGCCATCACGCCCGAAATCGTCGCCGAGCACGGCCTCTCCCCTGAAGAATACAACCGCGTGCTTCACGCGATGGGGCGCGAGCCCAACCTGACCGAACTTGGCATCTTCTCGGTGATGTGGTCCGAACATTGCAGCTACAAGTCGTCGCGCATCCGCCTGAAGAAGCTGCCGACCACCGGCCCGCAGGTCATCTGCGGCCCCGGCGAGAACGCGGGCGTCGTCGATATCGGCGACGGTCAGGCGGCGATCTTCAAGATGGAGAGCCACAACCACCCAAGCTACATCGAGCCCTATCAGGGCGCGGCGACCGGGGTCGGCGGCATATTGCGCGACGTGTTCACGATGGGGGCGCGGCCCGTCGCGAACATGAACGCGCTGCGCTTCGGATCGCCCGATCATCCGCGCACGCGGCATCTGGTCGCGGGCGTCGTCGCCGGCATCGGCGGCTATGGCAATTGCGTCGGCGTGCCGACCGTCGGCGGGGAAGTGAACTTTCACCCGGCCTATGACGGCAACATCCTGGTCAACGCGATGACGGTGGGCGTCGCCGACCAGGACAAGATCTTCTATTCCGCCGCTTCGGGCGTCGGGAACAGCATCGTCTATGTCGGGTCGAAGACCGGCCGCGACGGTATCCACGGCGCGACGATGGCCTCCGCGGATTTCTCGGAAGACAGCGAGGAGAAGCGTCCCACCGTGCAGGTCGGCGATCCGTTCACAGAGAAACTGCTGATCGAGGCCTGCCTCGAGTTGATGGCGTCCGACGCGATCGTCGCGATCCAGGACATGGGCGCGGCGGGCCTCACTTCCTCCTCGGTAGAGATGGCGTCCAAAGGCGGCGTCGGCATCGAACTCGACATGGACGCGGTGCCGTGCCGCGAGGAAGGCATGACGCCCTATGAGATGATGCTGAGCGAGAGCCAGGAACGCATGCTCATGGTGCTGAAGCCTGGCCGCGAGGACTTCGCGGAAGGCATCTTCCGGAAATGGGAGCTCGACTTCGCGGTGATCGGCCGCGTCACCGAGAGCGGGCATATGGTCCTCAAGTGGAAGGGAGAGACCGTCGCCGACATCCCGCTCGGACCACTGGCGGACGACGCGCCGCTCTACGACAGGCCCGCTATGAGCCGCGAGGACTACAAGGCCTGGGCGCAGGTCAAGCCGCTCGGCGATGTGCCCGAGAGCACCGACATCGCCGCCGACCTGCTCAAGCTGGTGGCCAGTCCCGACATCGCTTCACGGCGCTGGATCTGGGAACAATATGACCAGAAGGTGGGCGGCGACACGATCCAGCCGCCGGGCGGCGACGCGGCGGTCGTCCGCGTCCATGGCACCAACAAGGCGCTCGCGATCACCACCGACTGCACGCCGCGCTATTGCTACGCCGACCCCTATGAAGGAGGCAAACAGGCGGTGGCCGAGGCCTATCGCAACCTCTGCGCGGTCGGCGCGAAGCCGCTGGCGATCACCAACTGCCTCAACTTCGGCAACCCCCAGCGCCCCGAGATCATGGCGCAGATTGTCGGCTGTCTGGAGGGGATGAGCGAAGCCTGCATCGCGCTCGATATGCCGATCGTGAGCGGCAACGTCAGCCTCTATAACGAAAGTAGGCGCGACGACGGGACGGGCAGCGCGATCCTGCCGACGCCTGCGATCGGCGGCGTAGGGTTGCTGGACGACTGGAGCAAGTCCGCAACGATCGCGTTCAAGGGCTATTGCTTCCCGGTTATTGTCGTCGGCGATGCCACAGGCCACCTCGGCCAATCACTTTGGCTCCGCGAATTGCATTTGCGGGAAGACGGTCCACCACCACCTGTGAACCTAGCGAATGAGCGTGCCATCGGTGAATTTGTGCGTCAGCTCGTTTCAGAAAGTAAGGTCAGTGCTGTACACGACGTGTCGGATGGCGGTCTGCTTGTCGCCATTGCTGAAATGGCGCTCGCTGGCGGCACAGGTTTCTTGGCCACCGTTCCTTTTCACTCAGCTCGCGCCTTTGGTGAAGATCAGGGTCGCTATGTCGTGACTCCAATGTGGCCGGGCGAAGACGAAGAAATCCTTCTAAGGGCGCGCAAAGCAGGGATTTTTGCCGAGGTCGTAGGCTCCACGGTGAGCGAGACTTTTGATCTCAAGAAGGGATTCGAACTCCAAGCTTCTGACCTCCGAGCCGCGCACGAAGGGTTTTTCCCGGCGTTGATGAGCGTCTAACCTCTCGACCAAGCGCCTAAGCGTTTCGACGAGCGGCGTTTCGTGCGGAATGGCGAATGGCTACCCTGCGCTAAAAGGGGAGAATTGCGCCATGCTCAAACCAATCTTCATCGCCACCGCCATCGCCGGCACGCTCGACATTCTCGCGGCGGCCATCCTGACGCTGCTCTACGGCCGCCCGGTTTACGGGATGTTGCGTTCCGTCGCGTCGGGGCCGTTCCCGAACGCGACCGACTGGGGCGCGGGCGGCGCCCTGCTCGGGCTCGCCACGCACTTCACGCTGATGGCGATCATGGTGGTCGCGTTCTTCATCGCGGCTGACCGCTTCCCCGCGCTCAGAGCAAGCCCGATAAAGTGGGGCGTGATCTACGGTCTCGTCACCTATCTCGCGATGAACCTGATCGTCGTGCCGCTGCGCTTCCACGCATGGCCGCCCAAGCCCGTCTCGATCGCGACGCAGCTCTTCTGTCACATCGTCCTGGTCGGCATCCCCATCGCGCTTGTCGCCGCTCGCTACTATCGCGGGCGGCTGCGACCTTATTGACGCGGGCACGGCCGCGCACGGACGAGCCGGGCTGCGCGCCTCAGTCCCGCCCCTCCCCTCGCACGACATGATTTGCTAGGCGTGCGGGCGATGGCCACCGCCTCCCCGCCCGCAGCCAGTTTTTTCGGCGACAAGAACCGCGCCTTCTGGATTCTTCAGGGCGCGGGGTGGACCGGCTATCTGATGCTGCGCGCGGCGAGCGGGATCGCCAACGGGATGACGCTGACCGCGTTCATCCCGATCCTCGTTTCGGCCGCGACCGGCTATTCGCTAACGCTCGTCATGGCGGCGCTGTTCCGCTGGCTGATCACCAAGGCGCCGCTGTTCACCTGGATGGGGACCGTCGTCACCATCGGCGTCGCGCTCGCGGCCTATTCGGTGATCGACGCCTGGGTGTTCACGATGATCAACCGGGGTCAGGTGGAGTTCGCGGGGGCGCTGGTGATCGGCTCGGCGGCGCTCAACGGCATGCTCCTCGTCGCCTGGTCGTCGCTCTACTACGGGATCAACTATTTCCTGCTCGCCGAGCGCCAGACGGTGCAGCTCATCAAGCTCGAAGCGGCCGCCTCGACCGCGCAGCTCGCGATGCTGCGCTATCAGCTCAATCCGCATTTCCTGTTCAACACGCTCAATTCGATCTCGACGCTCGTCCTTCTGAAGCAGACCGACCGCGCCAATGCGATGCTCAGCCGCCTGTCGTCGTTCCTGCGCTACACGCTCGTCAACGAGTCCGAGGCGCAGGTGACGCTCGAGCAGGAGTTCGAGACGCTGAAGCTCTATCTCGAGATCGAGAAGATGCGCTTCGAGGACCGCCTGCGCGCGACCTTCGAGCTCGATCCCGCCGCGGCGCCTGCGCGGCTGCCTTCGCTGCTGCTCCAGCCGCTCGTGGAAAACGCGATCAAATACGCGGTAACGCCGCAGGAAGAGGGCGCGGAGATCGCGGTCGTCGCGCGGCTCGTCGGCGCGATGGTGCGGATCACCGTGTCCGACAGCGGGCCGGGGTTGAACGATGCGGGGGTAAAGCCCAGTTACTCGACAGGCGTGGGCCTTGCGAACATCCGCGACCGCCTCACTCAGGCCTTTGGTTCCGGCCAAAGGTTCGATACGAGCAATGCGCCGGGGGGCGGGTTCGTTGTGACGGTCGAGATACCGTTCGTTACCGACATCCAGACGCAAGAGGCCGCATGACAATCCGCACAATCCTGGTCGACGACGAAAAGCTCGCCATCCAGGGGCTCGAACACCGCCTTGCCGCGCACGACGACGTCGAAATCGTCGACACCTGCCTCAACGGGCGCGAGGCGCTGCGCGCGATCAAGACGCAAAAGCCCGACCTCGTCTTCCTCGACATCCAGATGCCGGGCTTCGACGGTTTTTCGGTCGTCTCGGGCCTGATGGAGGTCGAGCCGCCGCTGTTCGTTTTCGTCACCGCCTATTCGGACCACGCACTGCGCGCGTTCGAGGCCGACGCGACCGACTATCTGATGAAGCCGGTCGAGGAGAGCCGCCTCGCCGACACGCTCGACCGCGTGCGCGCGCGCCTCGCTGAAAAGAAGGGCGCGGAAGATGCGGGGCGGCTGATGGAGGCATTGACCGAGCACGCGCCCGAAGCCGCCGAGGAAATCGCGGGCGACGGAACGGGCGACGCGCCCGCCGCGAACCGTTTCGAAAAGCTGATCAATATCAAGGATCGCGGGCAGATCTTCCGCGTCGACGTCGACAGCATCGAGCGCATCGACGCCGCGGGCGATTACATGTGCATCTATACCGGTGACAACACGCTGATCCTGCGCGAGACGATGAAGGATCTGGAACGCCGCCTCGACCCGCGACGTTTCCAGCGCATCCATCGCTCGACGATCGTCAACCTCGACCTCGTCAAGCAGGTCAAGCCGCACACCAATGGAGAATGCTTCCTCGTCCTCGATTCAGGCGCGCAAGTGAAGGTGAGCCGGAGCTATCGCGACGTGGTGGCGAGGTTCGTCCACTAACAGCAATCCGCCTAACGAGCGCAGTCACTTCACCATCGTCACCTGCACATGCACGACCTTCCATTTGCCGCCGATGCGGTGGAAGGTGTCGGCGTATCGGATGTGTTCGGAGAACGGGCCGTCGCCGTCGCGGCCGGTGAGCGTCGTTTCGCCGCCGACGATGCCCGCGTCGGGGCCGAGCTGGACGTAGGTCGGTGCGACGATCGCGATCGGATCGAAATGCGCGGCGGGATCGGTGAAGGCGGCGATGAAC
>JACDGO010000141.1 GCA_013821585.1 Sphingomonadaceae bacterium | reverse complement strand
CACGAGGCCATCACCAGCTTTATCAACCAGCACAATGCCGATCCCAAACCTTTCAAATGGACCAAGTCCGCCGACGATATCCTCGCTTCAATCGAGCGCTTCTGTGTCCGCAACGCACCAGCAGCCGCATAAGAAAGCGAACTTCTGGTTCAGGACACTAGAGCTTGACCAGCATCTTCCCGGTGTTCTGACCCGAGAACAGCCCGAGGAACGCGTCGGGAGTCGATTCGAGGCCTTGCTTCACCGTCTCGCGCGCCTTCAGCTTCCCGCTCGCGATCAGCGCGCCCGCGTCGGCGAGGAACTCGCCCATGTGCGCGATATAGTCGGTGAAGATAAAGCCTTCGGTCCTAATCCGCGCGGGGATGGTGCGGATAAAGAACTTCAATTCCAGCGGCTTGCCGTCGTTATAGGCGTCGATCATCCCGCAAATCGCGAAGCGCGCGCGTTCGCGCGCGACCGCATAGGCCGCGTCGAGGTGCTCGCCGCCGACATTGTCGAAATAGACGTCGATTCCTTTCGGCGCGGCGTCCATCAACTGCTTTAGCACCGGCCCGGCCTTATAGTCGACGCAAGAGTCCGCTCCCAATTCCTTGACCCACGCGCACTTATCCGCGCCGCCGGCCGATCCGATCACGGTCATGCCCTTGGCCTTGGCGATCTGAACGACCGCCGATCCGACCGCGCCCGCCGCCGCGCTGACGAACACGATGTCGCCCGCCTTGGCTTCGGCGGTCCTGAGCAGCCCGAAATAGGCGGTCGCTCCGGTCAGCCCAAGGTTATGGAGGAAGGTCTGAATGGGGAGGCCGGTCGCGGGCAATTTCTGCGCGCCCATAGGGCCGTCGCCGGCGTCGACCACCGCCTCGTCGCGCCAGCCGTTCATGTGCATCACCTTGTCGCCGGTCGCGAAGCCCTCGGCGCGGCTCTCGATCACTTCGCCGACCGCGCCGCCAGTCATCGGCTCGCCGATCTGGAACGGCGGGACGTAGCTCTTCACGTCGTTCATTCGCCCACGCATATACGGATCGACCGAGAGATAGGCGTTGCGGACCTTGATCTGCCCCACGCCGAGCGGCGTTTCGGGTAGATCCTTCAGCTCGAAATTGTCGGATGTCGGCATGCCGGTGGGGCGAGCCTTCAGATGCCATGCGCGAGCCATCGGCGGTTCCTCTCGTCGGTTCGTTCGGGAAAGCCGGTTGTAAGCCAAAACCGATCGACCGTGCAAAGCAAAGCCTTCGCGCGCTTTGCATCGCGCGGCGCCAGTCCCTAACTGTCGGTGATGGCCGAAGCCTCCACCGTCCTTCCGCCCGGCCGGCGCGCGCTGGTGATGACGGTGACGATGGCGGCGACGATGATCGTCGTGCTCGACACGACGATCGCCAACGTCGCGCTGCCGCACATGCAGGCGGCGCTCGGCGCGACGCCCGAAAGCGTCGCGTGGGTGCTGACCAGCTATATATTGGCGAGCGCGGTCGCGCTGCCGCTGACCGGCTGGCTGTCCGACCGGATCGGGCGGCGCTCTTTGTTCACCGTCGCCCTCGCAGGCTTCACCGTGTCGTCGGCGGTGTGCGGCATCGCCGTCACGCTGCCGATGATGGTCGCCGCGCGGATCGCCCAGGGACTGTTCGGCGCGTTCCTCGCCCCGATGAGCCAGGCGATCATGTACGACATCAACCCGCGCGAAAAGCACGTTCAGGCGATGACGCTTTGGGGCATGGTGATCATGGTCGGGCCGATCATGGGGCCGGTGCTCGGCGGGTGGATCACCGACAATTACGACTGGCGCTGGGTGTTCTACATCAACGTGCCGATCGGCACCGCCGCCGCGTTCGCAAGCTGGGCGCTGCTCGCCGATGTCGAGCGCAAGGCGCGCCCGTTCGATCTTTTCGGCTTTCTGCTGCTCGCCGCCGCGCTCTCGTCGACGCAGCTGATGCTCGATCGCGGCGTCCAGCTCGACTGGTTCGATTCGACCGAAATCTGGATCGAACTTGCTATCGCGGTCGGCGCGGCGTGGATGTTCGTCGTCCACACCGCCACCCGCGCCGTATCGCTGTTGCCGCGCGCGCTGTTCGCCGACCGCAACTTTGTTACCGCGATCATGGCGATGACGGTGCTCGGCGGCATCCTGATGGCCGGCGCCGCGCTCGTTGCGCCGATGCTCCAGCGCCTGCTCGGCTATCCGGTACTTCAGGCGGGCCTGCTGACCGCGCCGCGCGGCGTGGGAACGATGATCGGGATGCTTGTCGCGGGGCGGCTGTCAAAATATGTCGATCCGCGCATGACGATCGCGACCGGCATGGCGCTGCTCGCGGCGTCGCTGTGGATCATGACCGGCTTCGAGACGGGGATGGACGACAGCCTCGTCCTGTGGAGCGGTGCGATCCAGGGTGTCGGCCTCGGCTTCACCGTGCTGCCGATGAACCTGCTCGCCTTGGCGACGCTGCCGCAGCGACTGCGCACCGAAGCGGCGTCGCTCTATAATCTGACGCGCTCGATCGGCGGATCGATCGCGATCTCGGTGACGACCGCGCTGCTTGCGAGCAATGTCCAGGCGAACCATGTCGCGCTCGGCGGTGCGGTGTCGACCACGCGCGCGCCATTCCTCAACGTCGGGCTATTCGAGCAGCTCGGCCTGCGTGGCGAATCGGTCTTGCAGATGATCGACGTCGAAGTGAACAAGCAGGCGCTGATGATCGCCTATGTTGACGACTATTGGCTGATGATGTGGGCCGCGGTGCTGGTGATGCCGCTCGTCCTGCTGATGCGCGGGCCGCGCCCCGGCGCCGTCGCACCGCCGCCCGACGCGCATTGATTTTCGCGCGCGTGCGGGCCTAGAGCGCGCGCGACCAGCTCGATGCGAAAAGGAGGCCCGGCGATGAGCGACAGCGACCTCCATCCCGAACCCGAAACCCGCCTCGACGAGGACGACCGGTTGCGCCCCGAATTCGTCCGCGACGTGCTCGACGCGGTCGAGGCGGGTGACGGTGGCGCGGCGCGCGACCTCGTCGGCCCCTTGCATCCCGCCGACATCGCCGACCTGTTCGAGCTGACCCCTTCGGACGAGCGCGCCGCGCTCGCCGCAGCGCTCGGCGATCTCGTCGACGGCGACGTGCTCGCAGAGATGAACGATCACGTCCGCGAGGAGATCGTCGACGCGCTCGAGCCGCATCAGGTCGCCGACATCGCCTCCGAGCTCGATACCGACGACGCCGTCGCGATCATCGAGGACATGGACGACGCCGATCAGGCCGCCGTCCTGCGTGCGCTCGATCCCGACGACCGCGCCGCGATCGAGGCCGCGCTCGCGTATCCGGAAGAGTCCGCCGGCCGCCTGATGCAGCGCGAGTTGATCGCGGTGCCCGAGCATATGACCGTCGGCCAGGTCATCGATTACCTTCGCGAGCATAAAGATCTGACCACCGACTTCTGGGAAGTCTTCATCGTAGATCCCCAGCATCGTCCGATCGGCACCGCGCAGCTTTCGTGGATTCTGCGCACGCCGCGCGGCGTCGCGATGACCGATGTAATGAAGCGCGAGCAGACTCTGATCCCGGTCGATATGGATCAGGAGGAAGTCGCGCTGCGTTTCCAGAAATACGCGCTGATCTCCGCCGCCGTGGTCGACGGCGGCGGCCGCCTGGTCGGCATGATCACCGTCGATGACATCGTCCACGTCATCCAGGAAGAGGCGGGCGAGGACATATTGAAGCTGTCGGGCGCGGGCGACGGCGACATCAACGAGCCGATTTTGCTGACGGTCCGCACGCGGCTGGTATGGCTCATCGTCAACCTCGGCACCGCCATCGTCGCGGCGAGCGTCGTCGGGCTGTTCCAGGGGGAAATCTCTCGGCTCGCCTTACTCGCGGTGCTGATGCCGATCGTCTCGGGAATGGGCGGCAACGCGGGGACGCAGACTCTCGCGGTCGTTGTGCGCGCGCTCGCGGTCAATCAGCTCACCAGCTCGAACACGGTGCGCATGATCCTGCGCGAATTCCGCATCGCGCTGATGAACGGGCTCGCGCTCGGACTGCTGATCGGCGGCGGCGTCGCCTGGCTCTATGGCAATCCCGCGCTCGGCGGCGTGATTGGCGCGGCGATGATAATCAACAATCTCGTCGCCGGCCTCGCCGGAATCCTCGTTCCTGTCGGGCTCGAAAAGCTCGACGTGGACCCGGCGGTGTCCTCGGCGGTTTTCGTGACGATGGCGACCGACGTGATGGGCTTCTTCAGCTTCTTGGGGCTCGCCGCGCTCGCGGGCCTCGCGGGTTAGCGCGATGCTCCATCTGACCAAGGTTGCGTTCGGTTGCGACAGCGCGGAATATCTCGCCGAGCGCCTGTCGATCCGCAACGCCCAGCCGGGCGGCATCCGCCTGACGACGCGCTACCGCCCGAAGCGGCACGAGGAGGTCGTCGGCGGCTCGCTGTTCTGGATATTGAAGCACCGCCTGATCGGCCGCAACGAGATCCTCGGCTTCGCCGACGCGGAGGGCGGGCGCACGGACATTCTCCTTGCCGCACCGTTCGTCCCCGTCCGCCCTATCGTCCGCCGCGCGCATCAAGGGTGGCGCTATCTGGAAGAGGCGAACGCGCCCGCCGATCTGATCGGCGGCGAAGCGGGAGACCTGCCACGCGAACTGGCGGGCGAATTGGCGGAGCTGGGGCTGATTTAGCTCAGCCGCAGACCACTGTCGCCGTTCCCTGATTCTTGACTGTGCAGGCGGGTTTGCCGAGCACCGTAACGCGCCCGCCGCCCGTCGCGTTCACGTTCGCCGAGCGCGACGCGCCGATCGTCAGGTCGCCGGTTCCGTCGAGTCCAACCGTGGCGTCCGCCGCGACCAGCTTCGATGCGTCGATCCCGCCCGAGCCGCGCAGCACCGCGGAGACCTGCGCGCCCTTTCCGGCGACGCGCAGCGTGCCCGCCCCCGACACGCCGATGTCGAGCCGGTCGGCCTCGATCGCCCCGATCGTTACCGCGCCAGAGCCTTCGACGGCGACCCGCAACGCGGTTCCGCGCATCTTGTCCACGACCAGCGAACTCGCGCCGGTTGTTCCCGCGATCAGCAGCCCCGGCGTGGTCAGCCGGATCGTCACCGTACCTGGTTCGGCGCCCGGATAGCCGCCCCAGTTGCTCGCGCTCGGCCGCACCACGAGCCGCCGGCTTTCCACCCTTATGTCGACGCGCTCGATCGCCTGTTCCGATCCCGATAATTTTCCGGAGGGCGCGCGCCCTGTCGCCACCTCGACCGCATAGCCGCCGTCGACGCGGATGCTGTCGAAATCGGTGATCGAAAGCGTGCGGTCCACGGCGGCGGCGGGCGTCGCGATCAGGGCGAGCGGGATGAGGAGTTTCTTCATTCCGTCGCCATGCGCCCGCCGGGTTAAGGCTTCAAGCTAGCGAGTGCAGCGCGCGCTGCCCGACCCCATCTTCGACACCTTGCAATTGTCGGTGCCGGTGACGATCGCGTCGCCCGAGCCGATGATCGACACCTCGGCGGACTGACGCGCATGGACCTGAACATTGCCCGATCCGGCGATCGAGATGCTCGCGTGGTCGCTCGTCAGGCGCGACGCGTCGATATCGCCCGATCCGGCGATGCTCGCCTCCGCGTCGGGCGCACTGCCGACGGCGACGAGGTTGCCGGAGCCCGCGATGTCAAGCTTGGCGCGCGCGACCGCGAGGCTCGCAAGTGTCAGCGACCCCGATCCCGCGACCGAAGCGCCGAATGCGTCACCGTCGGCCTTGTCGACGATCATGTCACCCGATCCGGCGACGGCGGCGCCCCGGATCGCGGGCATCGTCACGGTGACGGTCGCGTGGTTGCGGCCGCCTTCCTTCCAGTCGAAATGCCACATTCCGCCCAACCCTTCGCGCTTGCGGCCGACCTTCAGGGTCGAGCCTTCGACGTGGATGTCGAGCCGGTCGAGCACCGCTTGCGGACCCGTCGCGGAAATGCCGGCGGCCGCGCCGCGGACGACGCGCACGTTGTCGGGGCCGGCAAGCGTCACCGCGTCGAAACCGCTTGCGGCGAACGCGCGCGTCTCCACAGGGCCGTTGTCGCGC
>JACDGO010000140.1 GCA_013821585.1 Sphingomonadaceae bacterium | reverse complement strand
CGTCAGCATCGCGGCCCGGGCGCGGACGACCGGCGCGGGATCCCAGCCGGGCTTGAGCAATTTGGCGGCCAGGAGCTTCAGTTGGTCGTCGAGGTCGGCCGGACGCGTGACCCCGCGCAAGGTGAAGGCGTCGTCGCCGATGTCGAAGCTCATGTTGATGCGGCGCGCGCTGGTGAGCTGGTCGAGCTCTTCCTGCCCCAAATCGCCGATACCGCTCGAAACCAGCGCGGCATTCGCCGCCCAGGCCGGGGTCGGCCGGTCCGAGGGCAGCGCCAGAAGCCCCGCTCCGAAGCGCGCGGAGACATAGGTGCGGCCGACGTCGCTGCGCAACGGGAACAGCGCGAGACGCACGCCGTTCGACAGCTCGACGAACTGGACGCCCACGGCGGTCGGCGGGGAGCGTTTGACGGCGGTCGCGGCCGGCCCGAACTTCGGCAGCAACGCGAAGCTCGCCTGCCTGGCGGCGGCCTGCGCGGGGCCGGGACGAACATCGGCGGTGAGCGCTTCGGTCAACTGCATCTGCGCCTGCGGATCGGCATGCGGCGTGGTAAGAAGCGCGCGCATGGGCGTGCCCGTCATCAGCTTCTTCGTCGAAGCGAGGATCGCGGCGGGCGTCAGCTCGCCGTGCATGTCGGCGAACACGTCGCGCGCGACCTGATCGCTGGCGACGGTCTCGCGGATGTTGACCGCCTCGACCAGCGTGTCGGCGAGTTCGGCGCCGGCGTCGTTGCTCGACGTCTCAACCGCGGCTTGGAGCGAAACCGCGAACTCGGCGGCCTCGCGGTCGATCTCCGCCTGACCGGGGGGATGGACGAGCGCGTCGGCGATCACCGCGCGCACGTCCCGCACCGCGGAGCGCCAGTCGTCTGCCAGCGGCACGACCTGAATGAAGGTTGCGTCGGCCGAGCGCGACACGTCGTCCTGATCGATGCTCGAGAGAAGGTAGCTGCCGCCGGCGCGGGCGCGGCGTTCGAGCCGCCGGTTGATGATCCGCATCGCGAGCGAATCGACGAGCTTGCCCCGATTGTAGCGGATCGTGTCGTTCTTCTGAAACCACGGCCGCGTGACCGCGAGGCTGACCGCCAGCGGCAAGCCCGGTTCGACAAGCACGCGCGTGCGCGCGGCGTCGGGGTGCGGCTTGCCGAAATCGGGATCGGGCGGGTTAGCGCCCACCGGCTTCCAGTCGGCGAAATACTGGCCGATCAAAGCCTCGAACACCGCCGGATCGCCATCGCCGGCGATGACGACGACTGTGCGGTTGGGCCGATACCAGCGGTCGTGGAACGCGCGCAGGCTGTCGGGTGTCGCGGCGTTGAGGGCGGCGACCGAGCCGATCGTCGGATGATCGGCGAGCGGCTGGCCAGCGAAGAACAGTCCGCGCGTCGCATCGACGACGCGCCCCTGCGGGCCGTTGCCCTCACGCAGCTCGGCGAGCACCGTGCGGCGCTCCGCGGCGACCTCCGCCGGCGTGATCTCGGGCGCGGCCATCATCCCGGAAAGGATGCGCACCGCGTCGTCGAGTCCCTGGCGCGAGGCGTTGGGAATATCGAGCTTGTAGATCGTCTGCGTCGGCGTGGTCGCGGCGTTGGTGTCCGACCCGAAAGTCGCGCCGAGGCGCTGGAACACGCGCTTGGCTTCACCGTCGGGCACATAGCGCGAGCCGCGAAAGCTCAAATGCTCGTTGAAATGGGCGAAACCCTCTTCGCCCTTCGCTTCCATCAGCGAGCCCGCGTCGATAGCGACGCGGATCGCCACCTGATGCGGCGGCACGCCATTGCGCCTGACCGCGTAACGCAGACCGTTCGGCAGTTCGCCGAAGATCCACTCCCTATCGGGTGGAATGTCGCTGTTGCGATAGAGCCACGGCGTCGGCGCCGGGACGACGCGGCTGACCGCCACGCCCTTTTGCGCGACCGCCGGAACGGCAAGCGCGAAAGCGGCGAGGATGGACGCGAAGCGCGCAAGGCGCGAAGGGACAGAATTCATCGCGCGCCCCTATCGGGGGTGTTCGATGAACGCCAGCTTGCGAAATAACTAACCCCTCCCTCAAAAGGGAGGGGTTGGATAGATCACCGTCCGCCAGTCCGCCGTATCGCGCCACGGTGCGCGCCAACCTGACCGGGACGTCGCGGGGCGAAGCTGCGGCGCGGGCGCTCGTCGCGTTCTTCGTGGCGGCGGCCGGGCGGCGATGCGGCAGGCTTGGGCAGCTTGGCGCGCAGCGCTTCGAAGTCGGAAGGCAGCGGCGCGGGGGTCAGCTTGACGCCGGTCAGCTTCTCGATGTCGCGCAGCCACCCCTTCTCCTCGCCCGCGACGAAACTGACCGCGATGCCGGGCGCTCCGGCGCGAGCGGTGCGGCCGATGCGATGGACATATTGCTCGGCGACGTTGGGCAGGTCGAAGTTGAACACATGGCTGACGCCCGAGACGTCGATGCCGCGCGCGGCGATGTCGGTGGCGATCAGGATCTTGATTTCGCCCTTCTTGAACGCGTTCAGCGCATCCATCCGCGCATTCTGCGACTTGTTGCCGTGGATCGCGGCCGAGCGGATTCCCGCCGCGCCGAGGTGCTTCACGATCTTGTCGGCGCCGTGCTTCGTGCGGCTGAAGATCAGCGCGCGCTCGATCGGCTCGTTCTGGAGGACGATCGTCAACAGCGCCTGCTTTTCCTGCGGGTTGACGAAGGTGACGTACTGATCGACGCGCTCGGCGGTCGATGCGATTGGGGTGACGGCGACCTGGATGGGGTTGTCGAGGAAGCGCGCGCCGAGCTCGGCGATCGCCTTGGGCATCGTCGCCGAGAAGAACAGCGACTGGCGCTGCTTGGGGAGCAGCCGGTCGATGTGCTTCAACGCATGGATGAAGCCGAGGTCGAGCATCTGATCGGCCTCGTCGAGGACGAAGATCTCGACATGGCGCAGCGAAAGCGCGCGCTGCTCGATCAGGTCGATCAGGCGGCCCGGCGTCGCGACGAGGATGTCGAGCCCCGCGCCGCACATCTTGATCTGGCGGCCGATCGGCATTCCGCCGAACACGCAGCCGACCGAGAGGCGCAGCTGCTTGCCATAGTCGACGAACGACTGCGCGATCTGCGCGGCGAGCTCGCGCGTCGGCGACAGCACGAGCATGCGGCAACCGCCGGGGGGACGGGGCTTGGGATTGGCGGCGAGGCGCATCAGCGAGGGCAGCGCGAACGCCGCGGTCTTGCCGGTGCCGGTCTGGGCGATGCCGCACAGATCGCGGCCTTCAAGCAGCACGGGGATCGCGTCGCGCTGAATGGGGGTCGGCGTGTCATAGCCCTTCGCCTGCAAGGCAGCGAGGATCGGCGCGGACAGGCCGAGATCGGAAAATTTGGTCAATTTTATAACTCACATAGGGAGCGAGCGCGCAGCCCAACGGGCGCACGCGCAAGCGAGTTTGGTGACAACCCGCGTGAAAGGGGAAGCCGTTCGGCTGAAAGCGTCAGATGGGTCGAGCCTGGCCCAAGAAGGGCAATTCACGCTGGCGGACCCGGCGTAACGACGATCGCTACGCTGCGCTGCAACATGATGTAACGGAGAATGAGGGCGAAAGCAAGGCGCGCCGCTAGGCCGCCTCGGCGAGCAGCGCTTCTGCTTCGCGTTCGAACCTCAGCGCGCCCTGATCATGCGCGATCGAGCGGGCAACTTTGAGCGCGGCACGGCCGGACGGCGTGGCCCCGCCGATAATGCGGGCACGCGTCATGTGAAGCTGGGGCAACCAATAGCCCTCGCGCAACCGCTCGGCGGCGGCGATTGCGCCTTCCACGCTTTCCAATGCTCCCGGCTGATCACCCGCCAGGCGCAACGATTCAGCGATTTCGCCCAAGTGGAAGCTTTTCGTATGAATCTGGCCGATGCGCTCGCATGTCGCGAGCGTCGCGCGCGCCAGCGCGGCGGCGCGCTCGGGCTCGCCAAGGCGGCCGAGCGCGTGCGCGTGAATCAGCCGCGCGTAAAGGAGGTAGGAAGCGAGCCCGTTGTGCTCGCACAGCGCGATCGACTCCGCCGCATTGTCGCGCGCCATTGCATGATCGCCCGTGCTGAGCGCGGCGAAGGCGCGAAAGAACAGGCCGAACGCCAAATGGAACGGGTCGGCCAGCTTCGCGGTCCGTTCCATCAGCAGCGCCGATGCGCGCGCCGAGCCCGCGTCGTCGCCGATCGCATGGAGCAGCACCTGGAGCGGGGCGAGGCTCTGGCTCATCGGATGCTGCGCCTGGAGTTTCGAAAGATTCTCGCCTTCGTGCGCTATGCACGTTTCCACGCACCGCTCGAGATGGACGCGCGCTTCGACGAGCCTTCCTTGCGCCCACAGCACCCAGCCGAGCGGTTCATCGGCATGGATGCGGTGCTCGGGCAGGCCGGTCTCGATGGCGATCGTCTCGCATTTGCGCGCAAAGTCTTCGGCCGCTTCGAGGTCGCCGGAGATGAGCATGAAAGAGCACAGGCCGCGCAGCACCGGATACAGTTCGGCGACGTTGCCGAGCAGGTCGCAGATCGCACGCGCCTCCCCAAGCACCTTGCCGACCTCGGTATCGGAGAAGCCGCGGGTCGCCGAAAGGCTGACGGCGAGGCCGACCAGCAACTGCAACTCGATATCTATCGCGCTGCCTTCGGTACGGTGACGGCGCAGGAGGTCGAGCGCGGTGCGCAGATGGCCGGCGGCTTCGGCGTGCGCCGCGCGCGAAGCGGCCTGCCTGCCCGCCTCCGCCCAGAGCGGCATCGCCTCGAGCCCCGCTCCGCTCCGCGTCAGATGGTCGGCGAGTTGAGCCGGATCTGTCTGCGCGATGCCGGGAAAGAGCGTCCTGAGCGATTCGGCGATACGGCCATGAAGCGCCTCACGCTGGCGCCTGGGCATGCTGTCATAGGCGGCGTCGCGCATCAGCGCGTGGCTGAACAAATAGCGGCTGGCGGGAGGCAGGCCGGTGCAGTCGAGAATCCCGGCGCGGGTCAGCTCGCGCAGCGCCTGACGCAGCTCGGCGGCCGGCTGGGCGACGACCTCGAAGAGGAGCTCGTAGCCGAAGCCGCGGCCAAGGGCGGCTCCCATGCTCGCGATCTGGCGCGCGGGGCCGAGACGGTCGAGGCGGGCGATCAGCGAATCCTGCAGCGTGTCGGGGATCGACCATTCGGCGGGCGTGGTGGAATGGGGCGTCGCGGCGATTTCCTCCATCACCGACCGGGTGATTTCCTCGACGAACAGCGGGTTGCCGTCGGCGCGCGCAACGATCTGGCGCGCGACATCCGGCGGCAGGAGCCCGGCGGCGTCGATACGCGCGCAAATGCGCTTCGCGTCGTCCTGCTCGAGCCGGTCGAGACGGATATGCGCGACGTCGGCGTGATCGGACCAGTTGCACGCGAAGTCCGGCCGCGCGGTGGCGAGGATCAGCCATTGCCGCCCGATCGCGCGCTCGACAGCGCGATCGAGCAGCTCGAGCGTGGTCGGATCGGCCCAATGCAGATCCTCGACGACGAACAGCGCGGGGCCGTCAGCGGCGAGCCGGTCCATCAGCGCGAGCAAGGTCTCGAGCGAAAGCGCGCGCCGGCGCTCGGGCGTCAGCATCGCCGACGCGTCCGGGGCTTCGACAGGGATCGAGAGCAGATCGGCGAGGACGGAGCGCGTCTCGGGCGTGTCGGCACCGGCGCGATCGAGCAGCGCGGCGAGCTTGCCGAGGCGAACCTCCGCGCTGTCGCCGCGCGCGAAGCCCGCCGCGCCCTCGATATGCTCGGTTACGGGGTGGAGGGAACGCGCGGAGAAATTGGGTCCGCAATACCAGGAAACGTGCGCGCTGCCGGCATCGACGACGCCGCGCCGGATCGTGTCGATCAGAGTGGATTTGCCGATCCCGGCCTCGCCCTGAACGAGCGCGACCTGCCCCTCGCCCTCTCCGGCGAGCCGCCAGCACTCGCGCAGCAAGTCGAGCTCGGCTTCGCGGCCGAACAGCGCGGCGGGATCGCGTCCGGCGCGCGCCTGCGAGCGGCTGGCGACGTTGCGCGCCTCGACCGCTTCGAACGCCGGACCCGGGCAGCGGTCGCCCGCGATTTCGCGATAGACGAACAT
>JACDGO010000139.1 GCA_013821585.1 Sphingomonadaceae bacterium | reverse complement strand
CGCTAAGGGTCATACCCTCACTCATCCTGTTGCCGAAGTTCCTTCCGACTACACCGGATGCGCTCGTGCCCACATTGATTGGAGCAATGCGAAAGGCGGTGAATGCAGGATTGCATGATCTCGACCTGATAGAACGCAAGGCCCGTCAGATTGCCGAGGAGCAGACGACGAAGCGCAGCAAGGCACCGCTCCTCGCACGCTTACTGCTAGCCTATCCGGGACTGAAGCCTAAGGCGGTCTCGCAGCTTCTTAAAGTCACGCCGCAGGGCGCGCGCAAGCTCCTGGCTGACCGTGGCCGATCGGTCAGGGCCAATGCTGGTCGAGGACGTCCCTAATCGCCTGTTCGGCATCCTCACGCGATGCGCCGGCCTTGCTCAACAAAGTCCACCTCTATTTCGGCGTTGACGCCATCAAGATACGCAAGACATCGGTTGCGAACAGATGAACTGGTCGCCGGTCCATCAAGCTCATAGACCGTCATCAACCTGGCGGTCGCATTGTCTATCTCAGCCGAGTCCTTCAGGGGAGTCCGCACCATCGCATGGCCAAAGAGTGTCCGCATCAGGTTCAATTCACGGGCCGGTCAGCGGGGTCAAAAAGGCAGAAAACGACGACTTTCTTTGAAGCGCGATTTCACCATTTTTCTATCATTATCTCCGAGACTTAACGCAATACTGGGGACGTTGGTGCGTACCGTAAGAGCTCGCTCGCTATCTGTCGTCGATCAATGTCACGATGAACCGGGCAAACCGGCGTGCGCCAATTTGGGCAATTCGACCCCATGTTGGGAATTCTTCATCCAAATGGTCGCAGGCTTGCGTCTATGAAGCCATTATGGCACAAATAGCCACATAGAGCTTCAATTATCGCCAAGGACGCTCCGAATGAATTCAGTCGTCGGACAGATAGGCGATTTGGCTCAAGCCGGCGAGAGGATGATCGAGCGGCTTCGGCGAAAAGCATTCCTCCCCGAAAGTCGCAAGGGACTAAGCGTCCGGTTCGGAATCGCCGAAGCCGCACAACTCTTGCGCTGCTCGACCAACCGTATTCGGATGGCGGAGGAAGATGGGCGACTCCCCCCACCACCGGCATCGGAGAACGGGCGGCGCGTTGGCTATACGGTCGACGAACTGCTCACAATGCGCCGCGTTCTCAGCGCAAGTCCTGAACGGGCTCCGCTCGACGTCCCCGCAGTCATCGCCGTGCAGAATTTCAAGGGCGGTGTCGGCAAGTCGACGGTGACAACGCACCTCGCCCATTATTTCGGGGTTCAGGGATACCGCGTATTGGTCGTCGATTGCGACAGCCAGGCGACCACGACCACTCTGTTCGGCTTCAATCCACACTTCAATATCACTCGAGAAGAAACCCTTTATCCCTATCTCTCGATCGATCCGACGCAGGCGGATCTACTCTATGCGGTCAAGCGCACGCCTTGGCCTAACGTTGACCTCATTCCATCAAACCTCGAGCTGTTCGACGTCGAATATGAACTCGCGGCATCCGGATCCGACGGCACTTCGGTCCTCGCTGCGCGGTTTCGCAAGCTTAAACAGGGACTTGCGGATATGGCGAGATCCTATGATGTGGTTATCCTTGACCCGCCCCCTGCCCTTGGCACGATCAGCCTTGCCGTCATGCAAGCCGCAAATGCCTTGCTCGTTCCGCTCGCCGCGACGACCCCCGACTTTTGCTCGACAGTCCAGTTTCTGTCGATGATGAATCAAGTTCTCCAGCAGCTTCAAAGCGTCGGCATCGAAGTCGATTATAGCTTCGTCCGCCTGATTTGCTCCAAATTCGATAGCAACGACCCTAGCCACGCAATGGTCCGTACCATCATGGAACAGAGCTTTGGCCCGGCGCTCCTCCCTGTTCCGATTCTTGAGTCCGCCGAGATCAGCCACGCAGCGATGCGGATGATGACGGTCTACGAACTAGAAAGGCCGATTGGTACGTCCAAGACCCACAAGCGATGCCGGTCGAACCTTGATGAAGCGCTTGGGCAGGTCGAACAGCTTGTAAGACAAGCCTGGGGCCGGGTCGCACCGGCTTCGGAAGAGGACGTACTCCATGCCGCGGCGTGACCTGAACTTTTCGGCGACGGCCGCAACGACTTGGAGGCTCGCCCCTCATGGCGCGTAAGCAGACCGATTATCTCACGAGCCTGCTGGCCGAAGACGCGGAGCCAATCGCTGTCGGTGGCGAACAGTCGCCAGGACACGACCGACCGCGCGGAACACCCCTGCTTGGGCGTGAGACGGCGCTTGCGCGCGTTGTGAGCGGCGAAGTACGACAGGTAACGCAGCTGTTCCTTGACCCTGCGAAGGTCCGGATATGGCCGGGCAACGCGCGCACCTACGAATTTTTGTCCGAGGAGAATTGTCGCGAGCTAATCGATTCGATCATCGCGGAAGGAGGCCAGAAGGTTCCTGCGGTTGTCCGACGGATTGACGGAGATCCAGGCTTCGATTTCGAGGTGATCGCCGGCACGCGTCGCCACTGGTCGATCAGCTGGCTCCGCAGCCACTCCTATCCCGACATGCAGTTCGTGGCGCAGGTCGCCCAACTCGACGATGAGGCCGCATTCCGGCTTGCCGATCTGGAGAACCGCGCCCGCAAGGATGTATCGGATCTGGAGCGAGCCCGAAACTATGCCATCGCCTTGACCGAGCATTATGGAAATCACCTGACGCGGATGGCGGAGCGATTGAAACTCTCCAAGGGCTGGCTGTCGAAGATGATCAAAGTCGCCGGACTTCCCGATCAGGTCGTTGCGGCCTTCGCCTCTCCGGCAGATGTTCAGCTCAAGCCGGCCTACGCCCTCGCTCAGGCGCTTGACGACCGGTCGTCCGCAAAGGCGGTCACGGCGGCCGCCCGGGCGATGGCGCGAGAGCAGGAAGACCGTAAGGCCGCTGGCTTTGCCCCCTACCCTGCTGCTGATGTTTTGCGCCGTCTGCTCGATGCTACGGCGGTGACGCCGGCGGCCGCACCCTCGCCAAACTTCGTTTATACCGCACCTGGAGGCCGGCCCGCCCTCACCGTCCAGTCGGCCAATCGCCAAGGCGCAACGATCCGGCTGCATGCAGGTTCGGGCGCCACGAGTGATCAGCTTACCGACGCCTTGCGTCAGGCGCTGACGCATCTGGACGAGTGTGGTCACGGACTGCGGCGCTAAGATGTTTCCCCGGGGAAACACACATCGGGTTGTCCAATCTGCAATCCGCGTCAGAGTGTTTCCCCCGGGAAACTTTTCATGAGAACTGACCCTGCCCAAACGCGGTCCGACCAGTTCGAGCTATTCCTTCCCTACATCGCGGACCTGCCCTTGCGCGACCAGCGCGAGATGATGGAGCGCCCGTTTTTCAGCCTCGCCAAGGGCAAACGGGTAAAGCCGATCGATTATCAGTCGCCAGACCGCAAGCTATGGGTGCATGTCTCGGCAAGTCCGGATTATGGCATGGCCACGATCTGGGATGCCGACATCCTGATCTATTGCGCATCTGTCTTGGCGGACATGGCGAGGCGCGGTCTCAACGACATTCCGCGTAAGCTCCATCTGATGCCTTATGATCTGTTGCGAGCCATCGAACGCCCCACCACCGGACGTGCCTATGAATTGCTCGGGCAAGCACTTGATCGCCTCGTTGCGACAACGGTGAAGACGAATATCCGAGCAGAAAACCGCCGCGAGGCGACATTCAGCTGGCTGGATGGCTGGACCCAACTGGTCGATGAACGAACCGAGCGGTCTCGAGGGATGACGATCGAGCTGTCGAACTGGTTTTACGAGGGCGTATTGATGACGGGCGGTGTCCTATCGATAGACCGCGCCTATTTCGACCTTACTGGCGGTCGCGAACGCTGGCTCTACAAGGTCACCCGCAAGCACGCCGGGGGTGCTGGCGAAGCAGGCTTCGCGATCTCGATGCCGACCTTGTTCGAAAAATCCGGTGCGGAAGGCCCCTACCGCCGATTTAAATTCGAAATTTGCAAGATTGTCCAACGCAACGAGCTTCCCGGTTACTCCCTGTCGCTCGAAACAGCCGCGGGCAAACGAGAGCCGTCGATCCGGATGCGTCGTCGACCGGATGATCCGATGGTCAGGACGCTCAGGAAACGGGCGACCACCCTCCCCTCCCCTGTCCTTCCGTCGACTACCGAGGCTCCCGGTCCGGCAAAGAGGGCCAAAGATAGCATCGAGAAGGGCGCGTCGAACGACGAATTGATCGACGCCAAGTCTTTTATCCGAAGGAGCATTACGAGCCTATCCACTAAGGCGGCCGCGGGTGAACTTACCGACGCAACCTTAGAGACATTGCGCAGCGAGTGCCCGGGTTGGGATTACCAGGTGCTCCACGAGGAATTCCGCACGTGGGTTTCGGCGTCTCCAGCCCGCACCCCGGTAAGCTACCAGAATGCCTTCATCGGCTTCATGCGGCGCCACCATGAGAAAAATCGCCACAACCTACGTCGCTGACCGCGGTGGGGGCGGATCGCCATGATAGGCAGCGTCGCCACTATAAATCCCAAACAACGAACCTGGCGTTCCCGATGTGTCGGGCATTTTCGCGGTGTCACAACGATCGACCGAATGAAACCCGTCATCATGCTCTGGTTTGAACGTCTTGAGATCGATGGAGCGCCAAACTGATTCAAAGTTCGAAGATATCCGGCGGCTATTTCACGTCTTCGACACTCCGGGAACGGCTCTCGGCCCTTCGGGAACATGGAACCGACACATCAGGAACGCACGCGCCGATCCATCGGGAACGCTGGACCGACACATCAGGAACAGCAAGCATGATGCTATTCGCGGAGAATACACAGTTTTTCGAGCTAGCCGCAGAGGCCTAACCTTCTAAAGATTCATTGAAACCATCTAACCGCTCAGGGATGTTTTCCTTTGAGATTCAGAGGAGGGGAGGGGAGGGGGCCACCATCGGATGAGCGTGCTCTTCGTCGAGCCGAGGTCCGGCATATAGCCGAACATGGTTGTTGGCGATGCTTGGCTATCGCAGTCAATGAGGAAAACCCGATAGCCTGTGCTCGGAAGGAATATGGCACGATGTTGACTCACTGCACGCAGTTTCCTCACGCTGGCTCACAAATACGAGCGGCACGGTCAACCGGGGTCTCTCGCTCGTGTGCAACGGCACACGGCAACCAGCGCAGCAGCTTAGCAATCGTCGTCGCAAGTCGGCCAGGAAAGGACAATATGAAGTAGATTGCCGTAAATCGAAACTCTCAGTATAGACTTACGGTATGATTATCACCCGCGCTTCCGCCATGACCGCTTTGCGCCAAGCTTTGAGCGACAACGCAGCAACCGTTCTGCTCGGGCCTCGCCAGATTGGCAAGACGACGCTTGCGCGGGCTATAGCGGACGAACGCGATGGCAGCGTCTATCTTGATCTTGAGCTCGATGCCGATGTCCGCAAGCTAGAAGATGCCGCGTCCTATCTGCGATCGACCGCAGGGCGGCTGACCGTCATCGACGAAGTCCACCGCGCACCGCACCTGTTTGCCGAGCTGCGTAGCGTGATCGACGAGCGCCGCAGGGCCGGGCAGCGGACAGGGGAGTTTCTGCTGCTTGGATCGGCCTCGCTCGATCTCGTCCAGCAAAGTGCTGAAACACTGGCGGGCCGCGTGACCTATCTCGAATTGGCCCCCGTCGGCCCTTTGGAAGCCCAAGGAGCAGCGATCCCGATTGATGCTCTGTGGTTGCGCGGTGGCTTCCCAGACAGCCTTCTGGCAGGCGATGACGGGGCAAGCCTGCGCTGGCGCAAGAACTTCACCCGGTCATACCTTGAGCGCGAGGTACCCATGTTTGCGCCGCGCATGCCGGCCACAACCATCGGTCGCCTCTGGACGATGCTGGCGCACGGGCAGGGGAGTCTGCTCAACGCAGCACGCCTGGGTCAGGCTCTGGCTGTCACGGCGCCCATGGTCGGCCGCTACATCGACTTGCTGGCTGATCTGCTACTCGTTCGCCGGTTGCAGCCGTGGAGCGGCAATCTTGGCAAGCGCCTGGTCCGCTCTCCCAAGATCTATGTGCGCGATGCCGGACTGGTCCATGGCCTGCTCGACATTGCCACACTCGATC
>JACDGO010000138.1 GCA_013821585.1 Sphingomonadaceae bacterium | reverse complement strand
GCGCTCGACATCCCCGACGACACGCCGCTCGCCTATATCACCCAGACGACGCTGAGCGTCGACGACACGCGCGACGTCATCGCCGCGCTGGGCCGCCGGTTCAGCGATCTCGTCGGCCCCGATATTTCGGACATCTGCTATGCGACGCAGAACCGGCAGACCGCCGTTCGCGACCTGTGCAAGGTCGCCGAGATGCTGCTCGTGGTGGGGTCCGAGAACAGCTCGAACTCGAGCCGTCTGCGCGAGATCGGCATCGACGAGGGGCTGCCGAGCTATCTGGTCGCCGACGGCGACGCGCTCGACCCCGCCTGGTTCGAGGGGATCGGGACGATCGGGCTGACGGCGGGAGCGTCCGCGCCGGACGAGCTGGTCGACAGCGTCATCGCGGCCCTGCGCAAGATAGGCCCGGTCGAGGTGTCGCAACTTGACGGGGCGGAAGAAGCACTGGAATTCAGCCTGCCGCCGGAGCTCCGGGGCAGGGCGCACCCAACCGCGCGGATCGCGGCCGAATAGGACAAAACGATGAGCCTCCCCCTTTCCCAGATCGCGCGCATCGGCGCCTATACGGTGCGCCAGCACATCAAGGGCGGCCGCTATCCGCTCGTGCTGATGCTCGAGCCGCTGTTGCGCTGCAATCTGGCGTGCCCCGGCTGCGGCAAGATCGACTATCCCGACGCGATCCTCAACCAGCGGCTGAGCTTTGACCAGTGCATGGACGCGATCGACGAATGCGGCGCGCCGGCGGTTTCGATCGCGGGCGGCGAGCCTTTGCTCCACCGCGACATGCCGGGGATCGTAAAGGGCTATATCGCCAAGAAGAAGTTCGTGATCCTCTGCACCAACGCGCTGCTTCTGAAGAAAAAGATCGACGACTACGCGCCCTCGCCGTTCTTCACCTGGTCGATCCACCTCGACGGCGATAAGGGAATGCACGACCATGCGGTCGATCAGGACGGCACCTATGAGGTGGCGATCGAGGCGATCGAGCTGGCGAAGGCGAAGGGCTTTCGCGTCCAGGTCAATTGCACCGTGTTCGACGGCGCGTCGTCCGAACGGCTCGCGGGCTTCTTCGACGAAATGGAGAAGCGCGGCGTCGAGATCACCATTTCGCCGGGCTATTCCTACGAACGCGCCGCCGATCAGGAGCATTTCCTGACGCGCGAGCGGACCAGGAATTTCTTCCGCGACGTGTTCCGCAAAGGCGACGGCGGCAAGGCGTGGACCTTCACCAACTCGCCGCTGTTTCTCGATTTTCTCGCGGGCAACCAGACCTACGAATGCACCCCCTGGTCGATGCCGCTCAGGACCGTCTTCGGCTGGCAGAAGCCGTGCTACCTCGTCGGCGAGGGCTATGTCGAGACCTTCGAGGAGCTGATGGAGGGCACCGAATGGGACGATTACGGCGTCGGCAAATACGAGAAATGCTCGAACTGCATGGTGCATTGCGGGTTCGAGGGGACGGCGGCCACCGACTCGATCCGTCACCCGCTCAAGATGTTCCAGATCGGCCGAATGGGCGTGCGCACCGAAGGCCCGATGGCGCCCGACATCGACCTGTCGAACGCCCGCCCCGCGGCGGACGTGCATTCGAGCCACGTCGAGCACGAGCTGGCCAGGATCAAGGCGGCGGACCCGGAGGGGTATAAGCGGGTGCAGCGGGCGGCGTAGCAGCCCGTTTCGCTGACTGCCGCTGCTTGACTTTCATGGACCCGCGTTCCACGTATCTCATTTGAGATATGGAGAGCCGTATGGCGTCCATCTCGATGTTGCATGTTCGCATCGATGACGAATTGAAAACGGGCGCGTCGGAAATGCTCGGTCGAACGGGCTTGTCGATGTCCGACGCGGTGCGGATGCTGTTGCGCCGGGTGGTGGACGATCAGCGTTGCCCCAGGCGTTGACGGCGGCAAGCGCTCCGACCGGTATCGTTCGCGAAGAGCGCGCGGCCTTTGCGGGCGCGAACGCTCATAAGGCGCCGCGGCACGACATCAAGGAATTGGATATGGTGCGTCTGCTTGTCGAGGTCACGACCGAAGACGGCGGTCGTCTACTGGCCGGGAGCTAGGGAACCGTCGTTCACTGCTACGGATCGGGGCGCGACTTCGAAGTCGAGTTTACCGAACCGGGCCCGGCCGTCCTGACGCTTCGGGCCGACGAGGTCGAACTCGCTTGGCAAAGCTGAACGGTGCGACGCTTGTCGCGCCCGCCAAGATTGCGGAGTATCTCCTAAATGCGTCGCATCCCCGCGGGGCTGCCAAGGCGCGATTCTTTCAGAGCTTCGGCTTCGAGGTGCGCACGGCCGACGATCTGACGCGCGCGCTGGGCAATCACCCGCGACGGAACGAGATCAAGTCGATCTCTATCGATAGGGCAGGCGTAAAGTCGGTCATCGAGTGCCGGATTGAAACGCCCGACGGCCGCAATCCCTGTGTTCGTACGATCTGGGTGCTCGAGCCCGGCGCTACGGTCCATCGCTTCGTCACTGCCTACGCGAAAGCGGAGGAGGCGCGGTGGGCGCTGGAGCGGGCGGAGGCGGTCAAGCGGGCGAGGGCGCCCAGGCGGAGCAAGCCGCAGGAGTAGCGAAGGCTCAGGCGCGAAGCCCCATTCCCGGCCCGATCCGCGCCGCGCCGCGCTTGAGCTCGCGCATCGCCCTGGCAAACCCCGCCGTTGTCCGCGCGATATCCGCCACTTGGCCCGGGCGGCGGGCGAGGCTGGCCAGCATCGCCCGTCCATCCACGCCGCCGTCCGCGCGCATCGAGACGGTGATCGCGTGCGGCAGCAGGTGGCGGGCGCGGTCCGAGACGCAGCGCACGATCGCGAAGGGCAGCCCGCGCGCCAGCGCGACGGCGGCGGCGACGTGGCTTTCCATGTCGACGGCAAGCGCGCCGTGGCGCTCGCCGAGCGCGAGCTTTTCGGCGACGGCGCCGATCATCCGTCCGTCGGCGAAGAAGCCGCCGATCCGCGCGCCGGGGAGCTTCGCGGCGAGCGCCTTCGCCCAATCGGCGTCGCAGTCGATGTCGATCGCGCCCGACAGCCGGTCGCCGATCACCCAGTCGCCGATCCGCAAGCCGTCCACGAGCGCGCCGCACATGCCGTAGCTGGCGATCCCCGCCGCGCCCGCCGCCGCCTGCTCGATTTTCGCCCGCAATCCCACCGGATCGCCCCCGCCCGCGGCGACGACGATGCCCGGCTGGCGCAAGGTGGCGGCCTCGCGGTTGAAGCCGGTGGCGACGACGACGCGGCTCACATCCCGAACGCCACGCGCGACTGGTTCGATCGTTTGAGGTTGCGATAGCGCGCGACCGCCCAGAGCGGGAAATAGGCCGGGTAGCCGTGATAGCGCAGGTAGAAGACGCGCGGGAAGCCGCCGCCCGTATAGGCGTCTTGCCCCCACAGGCCGCGTTCGTCCTGCGTGGCGATCAGATGGCGGACGCCGCGCTCGACCGCCGGATGGCCGATTTCTCCAGCCGCCATCAGCCCCAGCAGCGCCCAGGCGGTCTGCGACGCGGTCGAAGGGGCGGCGGCATAGCCGCGATAGTCGAGCGCGTAGCTCGCGCAATCCTCGCCCCACCCGCTGTCCGCGTTCTGGATCGAGATCAGCCAGTCGATGGCCTTGCGAACCATCTGCGCGTCGGACGCAACCCCCGCGGCATTGAGCGCGCAGAGCGCCGACCAGGTACCGTAGATGTAGTTCACGCCCCACCGCCCGAACCAGCTCCCGTCCGCCTCCTGCTCCTTCTCGAGAAAGGCGAGCGCCGCCTTCATGCGCGACGTATCGGTCTCGCCGAGCTGCGCGAGCATCGAGACGCAGCGCGCCGTCACGTCCGTGGTCGGCGGATCGAGCAGCGCGCCGTGATCGGCGAACGGGATGTTGTTGAGGTAATGATGGCTGTTGTCGGCGTCGAACGCGCCCCAGCCGCCGTCGCGGCTTTGCAGGCCGGCCGTCCACTCCACGCCGCGCGCGATCGCCTCGTCGCAGGTTTCTCCGGTGCGGCCTTTGGCGCGCTCCATCGCCATCACGACGACGGCGGTGTCGTCGAGGTCGGGATAATCCGCGTTGCGATACTGGAACGGCCAGCCGCCGGGGCGGACCTCGGGACGCTCGCCCGCCCAGTCGCCCTTCACGTCGAGCACCTGCAATGGCTTGAGCCAGGCGAGCGCAGCATCGGCGCGGCGCTCGTTGCCCTCGCCGCCCGCTTCCATCATAGCGTGGGCGGCGAGCGCGGTGTCCCACACCGGCGAAACGCACGGCTGGCAATAGGCCTCGTCCTCGCCGACTACGAGCAGCTTCTCGACCGATCGACGCGCGATCGCTCGATGCGGATGATCCTCCGCATAGCCGAGGCAATCGAACATCATCACACTGTTCGCCATCGCCGGATAGATAGCGCCCAGCCCGTCCTCGCCGTTCAGCCGCTCGGTGACGAACGCGACGCAGGCTTCGATCGCGTGGCGGCGCCGGCGCTTCGGCCACAAAGGCTCGACGGCCTTCAGAACACGGTCGAGTCCGCCGAAAAAGGCCTGCCAAAGGCGTTTCGCGTTCGCCGCCTTGCTGGAAAGCGGGGCGGGCTTGCCGGTGAAAAGCTCATCGACGCGCACGCCCGACGGATTGCGCGCGACGGGCCTGAGGGCGGCGAGCACCAGCAACGGCACGATCACCGTGCGCGCCCAATAGGACATTTTCGACAGATGGATGGGAAACCAGCGCGGCAGCAGGATCAGCTCGACAGGGAGCGTCGGCACCGTGCGCCACGGCCCCGCCGCGAACAGCGCGAGCTGGATGCGGGTGAAGACGTTGACCGCCTCCGCTCCACCCGCCGCCAGGATGGCTGCGCGGGCGCGTTCCATATGCGGCGCGCCGATGTCGTTTCCGATCATCTTGAGCGCGAAATAGGCCTTCGCGCTCGCGCTGACGTCGAACGCGCCGCCGTGAAACAGCGGCCAGCCGCCGTGATTGGCCTGAATCCGGCGCAGATAGCGGCCGATCTTCGCCTCGAGCACGGCGTTTCGCGGTTCGCCGAGATAATGTTTGAGCAGCACATATTCGGCCGGGATCGTCGCGTCGGCCTCGAGCTCGAACACCCAGTGTCCGTCATCGCGTTGCAGAGCGGCGAGCGCCTCGGCGGCGCGGCTCGCGCACGCTTCGGCGTCGCCCAGGATATCGATCGTCATGCGCACGCCTATACGACGGCGGCGGCGCTGGCCAAGCGGGCGGCGGTCGCGCCCGAGCGCAGCGCGCCTTCGATCGTCGCGGGCAGGCCGGTCCGCGTCCAATCCCCGGCGAGGAACAGGTTGCGCCAGCGCGTTGCCGCGGGCGGGCGCCGCGCGTCCTGTTCCGGCGTGGCGGCGAAGGTCGCGCGCTTTTCCTTGACGATCTGCCATGGTGGCAGGTCGGTTGGCAGGTCATGGATTGCGGCGATCTCCGCCCAGAAACCGGCGGCGAGCTCGGCGCGGTCGGTGTCGATCAAATGATCGGCGGCGCTGACGGTCACCGAGATGCGATCGGGAAAGGCGAAGATCCATTCCGCCATGCCGCCGATCACGCCGATCATCGCCGGCGTGCCGGGAGGCGGCGCGATCGCGAAATGCGCGTTGACGATCGCGCGGAACTCGCAAGGCGTGGTCAAGCCGGGAACCAGAGTCGCCGCGACCCATGGCGGCACGGCGAAGATGACGGGCTCGTCGGGCGGAACCGCGACCTCGCCTTCACCGAAATCGAGCGAGTCGATGACGTCGCCGGCGAATCGGACCGCCCGGAGCCTCCGCCCGGCCGCAAGAAAGCAGCCGCGCTTCGCCAGCCACGCGAGCGCCGGATCGACGAACGCCGCGGCGAGCGTCGGTTCGGCGATGCGAGGGCGCGCGGCACGTCCGCCGCGCGCGAGCGATTCGCGGATGACGGCGGCGGCCAGCTTCGCCGATCCCTCGGCCGGCGCGGTGTTCAGCGCGGCGCGCAGCACGGGATCGAGCAGCCGGTCCCACAACAAGCCGCTGGTCGCGATACGATCCGCGACCGTATCGCTCGCGCGGCCCATCAACAATCGCGTCAGCGCCATGTGCGAAAGGGCGCTCGCTCCGGGAACCCGGCGATCCTTCGACACGATCCACCAAGGAATCGGTCCGTCATTGGGCCTGAAG
>JACDGO010000137.1 GCA_013821585.1 Sphingomonadaceae bacterium | reverse complement strand
GGAACTCTCCGCCTCCTTTCGCGCGCGCCCACGCAACTTGGCCAAACGCTGAAGATCGCGCACGAGGGGCGCGAGCATTTCGTTAAGCTTCCGCTGATCGGCGCCTATCAGGCGGCGAACGCGCTGATGGCGGCGGGACTCGTCATCGCGACGGGCGGCGATCCGGTATCGACGCTCGCTAACCTTTCGCGCGTGCAGGGCGTGCGCGGGCGGCTCGAGCGCGCGGTGATCAGCCGTGCCGGGACGCCGGTCTATGTCGATTATGCGCATACGCCCGACGCGCTGGCGGCGGCGGTCTCGGCGCTGAAGCCGCACGCGGTAGGCCGGTTGATCCTCGTGTTTGGCGCGGGCGGCGACCGCGACCAAGGCAAGCGTCCCGAAATGGGACTGATCGCCGAAGCGATGGCTGACCGCGTGATCATCACCGACGACAATCCGCGCGGCGAGGATCCGGCGCTAATCCGCGCGGCGATTCTGTCGAAGGCGCCCGAAGCGACCGAAATCGGCGATCGCCGCGAAGCGATCGGTGCGGCGATCGGCGAAGCGGGGCCCGAGGACATCGTCCTGATCGCCGGCAAGGGCCACGAGACGGGGCAGACCGTGGGCGACCGCGTTCTGCCGTTCGACGATGTCGCCGTCGCGCGGGAGTGCGCGGCGTGAGCGCGCTCTGGACCTCGGCGGATATCGTAACCGCAACCGGCGGAATGGCGTCCGCGTCGTTCGAAGTCTCCGGCGTCGCCTTTGATAGCCGCGAGATCGGCGCGGGCGACCTGTTCGTCGCGATGCCGGGCGAGACGACCGACGGCCACAATTTCGTCGACGCCGCGTTTTCGCGCGGCGCGGCGGGCGCGATCGTGTCGCGGCCCGTTTCACATCCGCATATCCTGGTAGCCGACACGGCCGCCGCACTAAATGTCCTTGGGGTCGCAGCCAGGGCGAGAACGGCGGCAAAGATCGCCGGAGTGACGGGGTCGGTCGGCAAGACCGGCACCAAGGAAGCGCTGTCCGCCGCGCTCGCGCGCGTGCCCGGCAAGCGGGTGCATCGCTCGGTGAAGAGCTACAACAACCACACCGGCGTACCCTTGAGCCTCGCGCGCATGCCGGCGGACAGCGACTTCGGCATTTTCGAGATGGGCATGAACCACGCGGGCGAGCTTTCAGCGCTGACGCGCATGGCGCGCCCGCACGTCGCGCTGGTGACGGCGATCGCGCCCGCGCACATCGAGCATCTCGGCAGTGAGGAGGCGATCGCCGACGCCAAGGGTGAACTCTTCGAGGGGTTGCAGCCGGGTGGCACGGCGATCGTTCCGTTCGACAGCGAACAGAGCGACCGGCTGATCGCGCTTGCGCGCCCGCACGCCGCGACCATCCTGACCTTCGGCACGAGCTCGAGAGCGGACGTCCACGCGCGAGACGCGGTTCCCGTGACCGGCGGCACGCTGATCACCGCGGTGCTTCCCGACGCCGAGCTGTGCTTCACCGTCAACCAGCCCGGCGCGCACTGGGTGTCGAACGCGCTCGCGGTGATCGCCTGCGTGTCGGCGCTCGGCGGCGATCTCGCCGCTGCCGGACTGGCGCTCGCCGAATTGCCCGAGCTTCCTGGGCGGGGTCAACGCAAGACCATCCGCGTCGGTAACGGCGCGGCGACGATCATCGACGAAAGCTACAACGCGAACGCTGCGTCGATGGCGGCGACGCTGGCAGTGCTCGGCGCCGAGCCTGCCAATCGCAGGATCGCCGTGCTCGGCGAGATGGGCGAACTTGGTGCAGCAAGCGACGCCTTGCACGAGGGTCTCGCCGGACCATTGCTGGCCGCGAAAGTCGACTATGTTGTGCTAGCTGGCCCTGCTATGCGCCCGCTTGCCCGAGCGCTCGAGGGTCGTGTCGAGGTTCGCCATGTCCCTGACGCCGCAGCGGCACGGGATTGTCTCATGTCCATCCTTGCCCCCGGTGACACGGTGCTCGTCAAGGGTTCGAACTACGTAGGCATGTCCGCAGTAGTCGCCGCTCTGGGGAACGATTGATGCTCTATCTCCTCGCCGACCGGCTGGGCTTTCCGGGCATCCTCAACCTGCTACGCTATCTGTCGTTCAGGACCGGCGGCGCCGTCGCGACGGCGCTGATCATCGGCCTTTTGATCGGGCCGAAGTTCATCGGCTGGCTGCGCGTGCGGCAGGGCAAGGGCCAGCCGATCCGCGACGACGGCCCGCAATCGCACCTCGCCAAGCGCGGCACGCCTACGATGGGCGGACTGATGATCCTGACCTCGCTCGGCATTTCGAGCCTGCTCTGGATGAACCTCAACAACCCCTATGTCTGGGCGTGCATCGCGGTGACATTGGGCTTCGGACTGATCGGTTTCCTCGACGACTGGGACAAGATCAGGAAATCGAGCCACAAGGGCGTGTCGGGCCGGGTACGGCTGCTCGGTGAGTTCGTCATCGCCGGCGCGGCGGCGGGGATCATCGCCGCCTACAACGGCACCGAGCTTTATGTGCCGTTTTTCAGCAACTTCCATCCCAACCTCGGGATCTTCTACATCGCCTTCGCCGCGTTCACGATCGTCGCGTTCGGCAACGCGGTGAACCTGACCGACGGGCTCGACGGCCTCGCGACGATGCCGGTGATCATCGCTTCGGTCGCGTTCATGATCATCGTCTATATCGCGGGCAACGCGAAGTTCGCGACCTATCTCGGCATCCCGCATGTCGCGGGCGCGGGCGACCTCGCGATCTTCTGCGGTGCGGTGGTCGGCGCGGGCCTCGCGTTCCTGTGGTTCAACGCGCCGCCCGCCGCCGTCTTCATGGGCGACACCGGCAGCCTCGCGCTCGGCGGCGCGCTCGGCACGATCGCGGTGACCGCGCATCACGAGCTGGTTCTCGGCATCGTCGGCGGGCTGTTCGTGGTCGAAGCCTTGAGCGTCATCATCCAGGTGTTCTTCTTCAAGCGCACCGGCAAGCGCGTGTTCAAGATGGCACCGATCCACCATCATTTCGAACAGCTCGGCTGGTCCGAGCCGACCGTCGTCATCCGCTTCTGGATCATCAGCCTGATCCTCGCGCTCGCGGGCCTGTCGACGTTGAAGCTCAGGTGATCACGAGCGAAACTTGGCGCGGTAAACGCTACGCGGTGCTCGGGCTGGCGCGCTCAGGGGGCGCGACGGTCGATACGCTGCTGGCGAGCGGGGCGGAGGTCGTGGCATGGGATGCGGACGAGGCGGCGCGCGATGCCCTTAAAGCCCCTCCCCTTCAGGGGAGGGGTTTGGGGTGGGAACTATCAACGCGCCCTGAAGTTTTGGTTCCCGCGGACATTCCCCACCACAACCCCTCCCCTGAAGGGGAGGGGCTTCTAACCTTCGCCGATCCCCTTACCCTCGACCTAACCGGCTTCGCGGGCGTCGTCGTCTCTCCCGGCGTCCCGATCAACCGCCACCCGATCGCCGCGCACGCGAAGGCGGCGGGGGCGCTGCTGATCGGCGACATCGAACTCTTCGCGCAGGCCCGCGCCGAACTCCCGCCGCACAAGGTGGTCGGCATCACCGGCACCAACGGCAAGTCGACGACGACCGCGCTGGTTCACCATATGCTGAAAACGGCAGGCGTACCGACGACGATGGGCGGCAACATCGGCCTGCCGATCCTCGGGCAGAAGCCGTTGCCGGAAGGCGGCGTCTATGTGCTCGAACTGTCGAGTTATCAGATCGACCTGACCTACACGCTCGATTGCGATGTCGCGGTGCTGCTCAACGTGACTCCGGATCATCTCGATCGATATGACGGATTCGAGGCCTATGCGGCGTCGAAGGCGCGGCTGTTCGAGATGCAGTCCTCGGGAAATCCGTTTGTCATAAATCCGGAGGACGAGTGCGCGCGGAGAATCAGCAAGGGCATCACCACGAAACGGCATGCGCTGCCCAACTGGACTACACCCAACGATGAATGGGAATGGCAGTCCCTCAGAGGCCGACACAATCTTCAAAATGCCTGCGCGGCGATCCAGGTGGCGCGCTTATTAGGCGTGAGCGACGGTCAAATTGCGCTGGCACTCGAATCATTTTCTGGCCTACCGCATCGCATGGAGCGCGTTCGCGTGCGTAACGGCGTTCCCTACGTCAACGATAGCAAGGCGACCAACCCGACTTCGACCGCGCCCGCGCTCGCGGCCTATCCGGCGGTGCATTGGATTTTGGGCGGGCGCGCCAAGAGCGACGATCTCGATGCCTGCGCGCCGCATTTCGATCATGTTCGCGCCGCCTATACGATCGGCGAGGCGGGGCCGATGTTCGCGCGGCTGCTCGCCCCGCACATGCCGGTCGACGAGTGCGGCGTGCTCGACGCGGCGGTGAGCCACGCCGCCGCCGCCGCGCGGCCGGGCGAGACGGTGCTTCTGTCGCCCGCGTGCGCGTCTTTCGACCAGTTCAGGGACTATGAGGCGCGCGGAGACGCATTCCGCGCGTTGGTGGAGGCGCTATGACGATTGCCGCGCGAACCGGTCGCATCCGCGAGAAGGTCGCGAGCCGCCTCGGCCGTTCCGACCGTTCGGCGTTCGGCCTGTGGTTTTGGGAGATCGACCGCGTTCTCCTCCTGCTCGTCTTCGTGTTGATCTCGGTCGGGCTGATCGCGGTTGCCGCCGCGTCGCCCGCCGCCGCTGACCGCTATTCGGGGGGCAATGTCGTCGTCGCGCCGCTGCATTATTTTTGGCGGCAACTCGGATGGGTGGCCCTGGGGCTGCCGGTGATGATCGGCGTGTCGATGATGCCGGTTCAGCTTGCGCGGCGCTTCGCGCTTGGCTCGGCCGCATTCTTCAGCGTGATGCTCGCGCTCGTCCCGCTGATCGGATCCGAAGCGAACGGCGCGCGGCGCTGGATCGGGGTCGGCATAGGACAGTTCCAGCCGTCCGAATTCCTCAAGCCCTTCTTTGTCGTCAGCCTTGCCTGGCTGCTCAGCCTACGCGCGCAGGACAAGTCGCTTCCCGTGATCCCCTTGTCGGGAATACTGACTGGGCTAATCGCGATCCTGCTGATGAAGCAGCCCGATTTCGGCCAGACGATCATCTTCGGCTGCATGTGGCTCGCGCTGCTGATGCTCGCGGGCGTGCCGATCCGGATCATGGGGATGCTCGCGGGCGCGGGTGCGGTCGGCGTCGTGCTCGCCTATCTCTTCTATCCGGTCGCGACGCAGCGGATCGACAATTTCCTGTTCTCGGCTGGCGACACCTATCAAGTCGACAGTGCGCACGCGACGCTCGTCGCGGGCGGCTTCTTCGGCACGGGGCCGGGCGGCGGCGAGATGAAGTTTCACCTGCCAGAAGCGCATACCGACTATATCTTCTCGGTGATCGGCGAGGAGTTCGGGCTGTTCGCTTGCATCGCCATCGCCGCGCTGTTCCTCGCGATCGTCGTGCGCGTGTTCGTGAAACTGCTCGACGAGGAGGATCCGTTCGTTGTGATGGCGGCGGCGGGCCTGACCGTCCAGTTCGCGATCCAGGCGCTGATCAACATGGCGGTCAACGTCAATCTCGCGCCATCGAAGGGCATGACGCTGCCGTTCATCAGCTATGGCGGATCGTCGATGCTCGCGCTCAGCGCCGGGTTCGGTCTGTTGCTGGCGTTCACCCGGCGCAATCCGTATCTCACGCGCTCGCCTTATGTGGTCAAATGGAGCGGCCGTTGAGCATCGTCAGGCACTTCGTTCTCGCCGCCGGAGGCACCGGCGGGCACATGATTCCGGCGCACGCGCTGGCCGCCGAGCTGATCGCGCGCGGGCACCGCGTCGCGCTGATCACCGATGAGCGCGGAGCGAAGATTCCGGGGCTGTTCAAAGGCGCGCAGATTCATGTTCTTCCAGCGGGACGTCTGACCAAAAACCCCGGCTCATGGCTCCCGGGGGCGCGCGCGATCCGCAGCGGGCGGGCGATGGCGATGCGGCTCTACGAGAGCTTCGAGCCGTCGGCGGTGATTGGCTTCGGCGGTTATCCGGCGTTCCCCGCGCTGCTCGCGGCGTTGCCAGGCGGAATTCCGACCGCGATCCATGAGCAGAACGCGGTGCTCGGCCGCGTCAACCGCCTGATCGCCGGACGGGTCAACGCGATAGCGATCTCCTATCCACGCGTCGCGCGGCTGAAGCCCGGATGGGCGGAG
>JACDGO010000136.1 GCA_013821585.1 Sphingomonadaceae bacterium | reverse complement strand
GCGCGGTGACGAAGCCCGAGCTCGGCGAAGCGATCGCGAACTATCTCGCCGCTTGACTCGCGCCGCGCGCGCGCCAGTGTCGGCGGTAATGAATTTTCGAGAGGGGCTACAATCATGAAATCCTTCATCTCGCTCGGCGTGCTCGCCGTAGCGCTCGCCGCGGCGTCGCCCGCCTGTGCCCAAAGCGCTGCTCCGGCGCCCGCCACCGCGGCGCAGGCGGACGCCTTCGTCGCGGCGTCGGAAAAGGAACTCGCCGACTTTTCGGTGTTCGGCAATCAGGTCGCCTGGATCAACAACACCTACATCACCGACGATACCGACGCGGTGAACGCGCGCGTCGGCACGCAGGGCACCGAGATGGGCGTGCGGATGGCGACGGGCGCGGCGCGCTTCGTCGGCACGCCGGGGCTATCGCCCGACACGACGCGCAAGCTCAACCTGCTGCGCAACCAGCTCACGCTCGCCGCGCCGCAGACGCCCGGAGCGGCGGCCGAGCTCAACACGATCACGACGCGGCTCCAGTCGGCCTATGGCAAGGGCAAGGGCATGCTCAAGGGCCAGCCGATCAACGGATCGGACATCGAGGCGGCGATGGGGACGGACCGCACCCCGGCCGAGCTTCAGGAAATGTGGACGAGCTGGCACACGCAGGTCGGCGCGCCGATGCGCAATGATTATGCGCGCATGGTCGAGATCGCCAACCAGGGCGCGAAGGAGCTCGGCTATGCCGACACCGGCGCGATGTGGCGTTCGGGCTACGACATGACCCCCGAACAGTTCGCCGCGCTGACCGACCGGCTGTGGGGCGAGGTGAAGCCGCTCTACGACCAGCTCCATTGCTACACGCGCGCCAAGCTCAACCAGAAATACGGCGACGGCGTACAGAAGCCGACCGGCCCGATCCGCGCCGATCTGCTCGGCAACATGTGGGCGCAGGAATGGGGCAACATCTACGACCTCGTCGCGCCTCCCGGCGCGGGCGACCTCGGCTACGACACCGGCGCGTTGCTCGTCGCAAAGGGCTACGACCCGCTCAAGATGGTCCACGCGGGCGTGAACTTCTATTCGTCGCTGGGTTACGCCGAGCCCCCGCGACCTTCTGGGAGCGCTCGCAGTTTACCAAGCCGCGCGACCGCGATGTGATCTGCCACGCGAGCGCGTGGGACATCGACGCCAAGGATGACGTCCGTGTGAAGATGTGCATCAAGGTCAATTCGGACGACTTCACCACGATTCACCACGAGCTCGGGCATAATTACTACCAGCGCGCCTACAACACCCAGTCGTTCCTCTATCAGAACGGCGCCAACGACGGCTTCCACGAGGCGATCGGCGACACGATCGCGCTCAGCATCACGCCGCAATATCTCGTCCAGATCGGGCTGCTCGATCCGGCCAAGGTGCCGAGCGCGGACAAGGACGTCGGCCTGCTGCTCAGGCAGGCGATGGACAAGGTCGCGTTCCTGCCGTTCGGGCTGCTGATCGACAAATGGCGCTGGGGCGTGTTCTCGGGCCAGATAACGCCCGCGAACTACAACAAGGCGTGGAACGACCTCAGGTTACAATATCAGGGGATCGCCCCCCCGGTCGCGCGCGACGAGACCGATTTCGATCCCGGCGCGAAATACCATGTCGCGGGGAGCGTGCCCTATGCGCGCTATTTCCTCGCGCGGCTCTATCAGTTCCAGTTCTTCGAGGCCGCATGCAGGCAGGCCGGGTGGAAGGGGCCGCTCCACCGATGCTCGTTCTATGGCAACAAGGAGGTCGGCCGCCGCTTCCACGCGATGCTCGAACTCGGCCAGTCGAAGCCTTGGCCCGAAGCGCTTCAGGCGTTCACCGGCAGCCGCGAGCTCAGCGGCAAGTCGATGGTCGCCTATTTCAAACCGCTGATGACGTGGCTTCAGGCGCAGAACAAGGGACGGACGTGCGGATGGTGAGGCGAAGCCGGCGGAAATAGCCGCTTTTCCGGATGTTGGCAGACGCACCGCTTTTCTGGCAGCCTCCGCGCATGGCGAGGCTCATCATCCTCTACGCGGTCGCGCTGGCGCTCGCGGCCGGGGCGCTCGACTGGCTCGAGTATCGCTATGCCGTACACGCGTTTTCGACCGAGATTTACATCGGACTGATCGCGGCCGGTTTCACCACCCTCGGCATCTGGGCGGGCCGCCGGTTGACGCCGCGGCCGGCCGGGCCTGTGTTCGAGCGCAACCACGCCGCGATCCGTTCGCTCGGGCTGACGGGACGCGAATGCGAAATTCTCGAGCTGCTCGCGTCGGGCCAGTCGAACAAGGAACTCGCCCGCGCGCTCGGCATCTCGCCCAATACGGTGAAGACCCATGTCGCGCGGGTCTATGAGAAGCTGACAGTGCAAAAGCGCATTCAGGCGGTCGAAAAGGCGCGCTGGCTGGCGTTGATCCCGTAATCCAGCGGGAGGATTTCCCGGAAATCACCCTTTCGGGCGATATGCCACTCGATCGGCGGCTGATAGGATCGACCCGCATCAAGAATGGGGAGCGCGGATATGCCGGTCGTTGGAATGGGTGGTTACTTCTTCCGGGCGAAGGATCCGGAAGGCCTCAAGGCCTGGTATCGCGCGCACCTGGGGGTGGGCGGCGGCATCGGCGCCGACGAGCACGGCACGTCGAACGAATATTGCTGGTATCATGAGGGCGGCCCGATGGTGTTCGAGCCGTTCAAAGAAGCGAGCGACTATTTTCCGCTCGAGAAGACGGCCATGATTAACCTGCGCGTGCGCGATCTGGACGGCCTGCTCGCCAGCCTTCGCGCCGCCGGCATTGGCGTTGTCACCAATGACGAGGTGGATGCCGGTGGAATCGGGCGTTTCGCGCGCGTCCATGATCCAGAGGGCAATCCGATCGAATTGTGGGAGCCGCAGGCGCGGTGACGGTTCAACGGGGAGGGACAGGAATGAAATACGCGCTCACTTACGGCCTGCTCTCGGGCCTCGTCATTATCGGCGTCTTGCTGACCGGTATATTGCTGGGAGGCCATCAGAGCATCTTCAGCTCGATGTGGTTCGGCTATCTCGTCATGCTCGTCGCGCTGACCTTCATCTTCGTCGGCGTGAAGCGCTATCGCGATGTCGAGCGCGGCGGCGTGATCAAGTTCGGACCGGCTCTCGCGATCGGCCTCGGCATCGCCGTCGTGGCGGGACTCGCTTATGTTGTCGTGTGGGAGGCGTATCTCGCCATGACGCACTACATGTTTATGGACCATTATATTGCCGGCATCCGTCACGCCCGCGAAGCCGAGGGCGTTTCCGGCGCGGCGCTTGCGCGCGAGATGGCCGACCTTGAGAAGATGCGCGTGCAATACGCCAATCCGCTGTACCGGATTCCGATGACCTTTCTCGAAATCTTTCCGGTCGGCCTAATCGTCGCGCTGGTTTCGGCGGCGCTTCTGCGCAACCCCAGGCTGCTTCCGGCGGCGCGCTAGACCACGCCGCACGACCCGGCTCAGTTGTTGGGAGGGTTTGAGGGAGCGCCTCGGATGGAGTATCGGTTCGCGGGTTGGGGAGAGTTCGGGGGCGGGCACAATGCGAATACCGCGAATTCTCGCTGCGTCGCTCCTTCTTTGGGCGACCGCCACGCAGGCGCAGGAAGCGCCCGCCGATGGCGCCGAACAATCGCAGCCGGACGACGCCGACCGGGCGCTCGTCAACGGCGCGCCGTGGCAGGCGGAGATTTATTCGAACTTCGCCGGCTATTCGGCGCAGGAACGCGCCGAGCGCGAGGAATGGGAACTCGCGCATCGCTGCGGGGGATCGCTGATCGCCGCCGATTGGGTGCTGACCGCCGCGCATTGCATCGACCAGGAACAGGTCGACAAGGGCTATCGGGTCCGGCTGGGCACGCGCGATCTGGCGAGCGATAACGGAGTCACCTATCGGATCGACCGCATGGTGCGTCACGCCGATTACGATGCGCAGCGCCACCTGAACGACGTCGCGCTCGTCCACATCGCGGCCGACAATGAGACGGATTCGCGCTATGCCGGACACATCGCGCCCATAAGGCTGAACGGAAGCGACGATGGCGACGCGCCGGTGGGCGACGCGATAGCGGTCAGCGCGACTGGATGGGGAAAGACCGCGCCCGGCGCGAACGGACACGCGTCCGTCGGCTTGTTGCAAGTCGATCTGACGACATCGTCATGCGACGCCGCGCCGGCCTATCGCGGCCGCACGACCGGCGACATGCTGTGCGCGAGCGCTCCGGGCGCGGACACGTGCCAGGGCGACAGTGGCGGACCGCTCATCCTGACTTATGGCGAGCCCGTGCTTGTCGGCATCGTCAGCTGGGGCGACGGGTGCGCCGATGCGACGCGGCCCGGCGTCTATGTCCGGATCGACCGGGATCATTATCTCGACTGGATCGGCCGCGCGATGGCGGCCGATCCGTCGATCAACACGCTCGACTAGCGCGTATCGCCGCTGCCGCGCGAGTCCCCGCTACCGCGTGAATCTCCGCTTCCCCGCGAATCCCCGCTGCCGCGCGAGTCTCCGCTTCCGCGTGAATCGCCGCTGCCGCGCTCCGCGTCATCGTCCCCGGTATCGTCCTCGGCGATCACGTTGTTTTCATCCTCGGGCGCGTCTTCGGACGCATCGGTCACGGGCCGTCCGCCAACAATCGTCATGTCTCTCTCCCCTCGACAAGCGGTGAATGTCGCACATGTGGCCGTTTCTGAACAGCGCGAAGCCTGCCGGACTCAGCCAAGGCGCATCGCGTTGAGAAGTCGGGCAAATCGCGGCTGACGGCGCAGCGGATCGAGCATCGGATCGGTCGACAAATAGATCAGCCCGGAGTCGCCGATCGCCCGCGCGCGTTCGAGCGTCGCCAGCGCCGCGTCAGCCTGACCCCATTGCGCCAGAACCTCGGCCTGCTGATACAGCGCGCTGTCGCCGAGTTCGGCGATCAGGCGATCCATGTATTTCTTCGCCGCGACCTTGTCGCCCCGCCGCTGCTCGACGATTGCAAGGCCCGACAGCTGAAAGAGCGCATGCGGCTCCGCTGCGTAAGCTGCCCGCGCTTCATCGAGGCGGCCGAGCAGCAGGAGGCAATTGCCGATCAAGGCGTGCGCGTTGGAGATTTCTGGATTGAGCGCCAGCGCGCGGTCAAGCGGCGCGATCGCGGCGGCGTAGCGGCGCGCGGCATAGTCGATGGAACCCGCCGCGCGATAGGTGCGCGGATTGAGCGGGTCGAGCGCGATCGCGCGGAGAATCGCCGCGCGCGCATCGTCGCCGCGTTTGGCGCGCGAACAATAAAGCGCGAACAGGACAAGGATGTCGGCGTTGCCGTGACCGAGCGCATAAGCCCTGTCGTAGGAGGGGCGCGCCCCCTCGACGTCGAGCCGGCCCGTGAACAGCGCATAGCCGAGCGCGAGATGCCCCTCGGCGAGATCGGGCGCCAGGGCGATGGCGCGCTGCGCGGCCGCGATCGCGGCATCGTAGAGCGGATGAAGCTCCTCGGCCTTGGCGTATTCCGCCGCGATCGCCGCGAGCGACCGCGAACGCGCCGCGTGCGCCATCGCGAAATTGCCGTCCAGCGTGATCGCGACGTCATATTGGGCGAGCGCGGCCCGATCGGTGGCTTCGTCGCGCGCGGCATTGAACAGCGCGCGTCCGCGCAAAAAGGCTTCATACGCCGGAACGTTCGTCGTTCCGCCGGGTGCGGGAGCGGCGGTCGCCATCTGCACCGACAGCGCCTCGGCCACCATCCGGGCAATCGCGTTTTGCAGGGCGAAGATGTCGGTCATTTTTCGGTCGACGGTGTTCGACCAGCGACTGAACCCGGTCTTGCCGTCGGTCAGGTCGGCCGAAATACGCACGATATCGTTCGACCGTTGAATCGATCCCTCGAGGAGATAGGCGACGCCCAGCCTGCTTGCGATGCTGACCGCGTCCTCGCCGTGCGCGCTCGCCGCGTTCGACGAGGTCGCCGCAAGCACCTGAAGCGCGTCGTTTCGAGAAAGCGCGGCGCGCACTTCCTCGGTCAGGCCTTCCGAGAAATAGGCCTGCGCCGGATCGCCGCTCAGGTTCTTGAACGGGAGAACGGCGATGCTGTCGGCCATCGCGCCGCCGAACAGTCCCCGACGCCACGCGAACAGCGCGCCGCCGCCCCCCAGAAC
>JACDGO010000135.1 GCA_013821585.1 Sphingomonadaceae bacterium | reverse complement strand
AGATGAACAACGCGACGACGAGTTCGACGAGGGTGAATCCTTGCTCATTCCTCATTCGACCGCCCTCGCCAGCGTCAGCGCCGCCGCCGGCCTTCCGGCGTCGTCGGCGACCGCGAGATCGATGCGGACAATGCGCGTGTCCTCGGTGCGCTGCGTCGTTCGCCGCCAAGCCCAGTTGCGTCCGCCGTTGACGATGCTCCCGTCCGCCTCGCCGACCGAGGGAGCGCGCGGATCGGTGAGCAATTCGACCGCGAGGTTGCGCACGACGATCTGCCCGATCGTGCGGTCGGCGATCCGCGCGGTCGACGACAAGGTCGCGCCTTCGAGCCGCAGCAACGCGAGCGCCGCCAGGCTGAAGATCGCGAGCGCGACGAGCATTTCGATTAGGGTAAAGCCCTGTTCCTTACGCGCCGACACGGATCGCTCCATCGCCGCTGATCGTCACGCTCGCGCGCGCGCCGCCGTTGGTCAGGACGACGATCATCGGTTCGGCGGCGGCGCCGGTGGTGTCGAACACCGCGCGTAGCGGCCGATCGCCGAACATCGCGGTCGTGCCCGCGTTCCAGCGCACCGGCGCGAACGCCCGGTCGGTCGCGGGGGACCAGGCGCCGCGCCGCCGCCGCTCGACCGCATAGCCGGTTGCGTCGATCGTCACCGCCATGTCGCGCGATTCCAGGATCGCGTCGTCGCGCGCGGCGAGCGTGCGCGCGGCCAAGCTCTCCGCCTCGCGCCGTACCTCGCCTTGCGAATTGGGAATCGCGAGCACGACGGCGGCGGACGCCAACCCAATGATCGCGATGACGACCATCAGCTCGACGAGGGTAAACCCCCGTTCGGAGACGCGCGACGGATCCTCGCCTTCGCGGGAATGGCGATAGCGCGTGGAGCGCGCGCTATTGCCAGTTACCGATGTCGGCATTGACGCCCGTCCCTCCCGGCGCGCCGTCCGCGCCGAGCGTATAGATGTCGAACGCGCCGTGCGTCCCCGGATTGGCGTAGAGATAGGGCCGCCCCCACGGATCGTTGGGCAGCTTCTTGATGTAGCCGCCGACCTGATAGCGGCTCGGATCGGCGAGCGCGGCGGGCGGCGTCACCAGCGCCTGAAGGCCGTCGGCGGCGCCGGGATAGGCCAGGTTGTTGAGCCGGTACATCTCGACACCCTGTTCGAGCAACGCGATGTCGGCCTTTGCCTTCTGCGTCATCGCGCGGTCCTGGCTGGGCAGGACATTGATGATGACGATCGTCGCGAGCAGGCCGAGAATGACGATGACCACCATCAGCTCGACGAGGGTGAAGCCCGCCTCGCGTTCGCGGCCCTTGATGATGCTGTTACTCATGTGCCGGCCAATGTCTCGAGTTGCAGGATCGGAAGAAGGATCGATAGCACGATCGACGCGACGACGCCGCCCATTACGACGATGATCGCGGGTTCGAGCAGCGACAGCGCCGTCGCGGTGAAGCCGTCGAACTCACGTTCGAGGTAATCGGCGGCCTTGGCGAGCATCGTGTCGAGCTGGCCCGACGCCTCCCCGCTCGCGGCGAGATAGACGAGCAAGGGCGGGAACAGCCCGGTGCGCTTGAGCGCGCCCGACAGGCTTCCTCCGCCACGGATCGCCTCGACGATGCGGTCGGACGCCTGACGCAACGCCCGGTTGTGAATGGTGGACGTGGTCAACATCAGCCCTTCGAGCAGCGGCAGCCGCCCTCCCACCATCGTCGACAAGGTCCGCGCCATGCGCGCCGCGTGGAGGTCGCGCAGCAGCCGCCCGACGAGCGGCAGGCGCAGCAGCGCGGCGTCGAAGCGTAGGCGGAGCGCGGGATCGCGCAGCATCCAGGCGGCGATCGCGATCGCCGCCGCCAGCCCGATCAAAATCGCCCACCAATAGCCCGCGAGCACGCCCGACACGCCAATGACGACGCGCGTGAGCAGCGGCAGTTTCTGCCCGACGGTGTCGAACTGATCGACCACCTTGGGCACGACGAAGATCATCAGCGCGCCGACGACGAACATCGCGACCAAGGCGAGGACGATCGGATAGGCTAGCGCGGTGATCAGCTTCGAACGCAGCGCCGCCTGACGCTCGAGCAGGCCGGCGAGGCGCTCGAGGATTTGCGGCAGCGTCCCCGCGCTCTCGCCCGCCGCGATCATGGCGCGATAGAGCGGCGGGAAGCTCTTCGGCTCGCGCGCCATCGCCTCGGACAGCCGCCGCCCTTCCACGACGCCGCCGTGAACCCGGTCGATCACCGCGCGCACGCCTTCCTTCTCGCTTTGCTGGGCGATCGTGCGCAGCGCCTCTTCGAGCGGCGTAACGAGCGCGAGCGTCGCGAGCTGGCGCGTGAACAGGGTCAGCGCCTTGCCGTTGAGCCGGCGGCCGAATGCGGGAAGCGACAACAGCGCAGCCTGACGCGGCGCTCCGGGCGCGGCGGGCGCGATCTCGACGACGTAGAAGCGCCGCCGGTCGAGACGCGCGCGCGCGTCCTCGGCGGTCGCGGCAGCGACCGAACCGCGCCGCTCGCGCCCGGCGGTGTCGAGCGCAAGATAGTCGAAATCAGCCATCGTCCGACCCGCTGCGCGAAATTCGCACGGCTTCCTCGGGCGTGGTGACGCCGTCGATCACCAGCGCGCGCGCCGCCGCGGTGAGCGTCGCGGTGCGCGTGAAGGCGTGGCGCGCGATCGTTGCCTCGTCGGCGCCTTCGTTCATCAGGCGGCGAAGCGTATCGTCGGCGCGCAGCCCTTCGAACACGCCGACGCGCCCCTTGAAGCCAGTCCCGCCGCACGCCGGGCAGCCGACCGGCTCGTGGACGATCGTGCCGGGCTCGATGTTCAATTGCGCGGCGGTCGCTGCGTCGGCGGGTACCGCCTTGCCGCATTCCGGGCACAGCCGCCGCACCAGCCGCTGCGCGATCACCGCGCGCAGGGTCGAGGCGAGCAGGAAGGGCTCGACGCCGAGGTCGCGCATTCGCGTCAGCGCGCCCACCGCGTCGTTGGTGTGGACGGTCGAGAGGACGAGGTGACCGGTCAGCGATGCCTGCACCGCGATCTCGGCCGTCTCGCGGTCGCGGATTTCGCCGACCATCACGACGTCGGGATCCTGGCGCAGGATGGCGCGCAGTCCCGCGGCGAAGGTAAGCCCGACCTTCGGATTGACCTGCGTCTGACCGACGCCGTCGACGGCATATTCGACCGGATCCTCGACGGTCAGGATATTGCGGCTGCCATCGTTGAGCAGGCGCAAACCCGCATAGAGCGACGTCGTCTTGCCCGATCCGGTCGGCCCGGTGACGAGGATGATGCCGTTGGGCTCGGAAAGCGCGCCGCGCAGCAATTTTTCGACTTCGGCGGTCAGGCCGAGTTCCTCGAGATCGATGCCGGCGTTGTCCTTGTCGAGAATGCGCAGGACGACGCGCTCTCCCGCGCGTGCGGGGAGTGTCGAAACGCGCACGTCGAGCAGCTTGCCGCCGAGCGTCAGCCCGATGCGCCCGTCCTGCGGCACGCGCCGCTCGGCGATGTCCAGGCGCGCCATGACCTTGATCCGGCTGACGATCACCGCCGCGACGTGTGGCGGCATGCGGAGCGTCTCGCGCAGCACGCCGTCGATCCGCATACGGATGACGAGGCCGCTTTCATAAGGCTCGATGTGGATGTCCGAAACGCCTTGGCGCACCGCCTCGGCGATGATGCCGTTGATCAGGCGGATCGCCGGCGCGTCGTCGGCGGTGTCGAGAAGATCCTCCGCGCTCGGAATCCCGCCCGCGAGGGTTTCGAGCTCGTCCGAGCCGAGCGCCATCGCAGCCGCCGCGCCGTCCATCTTGTAACCGTCGGAAAGCAGCCGGTCGAACGCCTCGGCGCTCGCGTGCGACACCGCGAACGGCTGAGCGAGATGGCGGCGCACTTCGAGCAGCACACGCGGGTCCGCGCCTTCGCGCAGCGCGACGTTCAGGCCGCCTTTCTCCTCCTCGCGCAACACGACACCGAACTTGCGGGCGAACGCATAGGGGAGCGCGGGAGTCACGGCTTTCGTCGCCTGCTCGGCGGCAGCTCGACCGGCCGGACGATGGTCGTCGAGCTCCGCACCTCGGGGTGGATGACTTGCGGCTCCGCGGGCGCCACAGCGACGGGAGTCGCAGGCGCGACCGGAGGCGTCGTGCCGAGATAGTCGCGCACCAGCTCCTCGATCGAAGGCTCCTCTTTCGGGTGCTGCGCGAGCTGCTGATCGCGGATGAAGTTATAGCGCTGCGCGGCGACCGCCTGCGCGTCGGCTGGCGAGCGCAGGATCGTCGGACGGATGAAGACCATCAGATTGGTCTTGTCGTGCGAACGCGAGCGCGAGCGGAACAGCTCGCCCAGCACCGGGATATCGCCCAGCAACGGGATCTTCTCGATCGTCCGGCGCTCGTTATCGTCGAGCAAGCCGCCCAATGCGATGATCTGCCCGTCGTCGACCGTGACGGTCGTCTGGATTTCACGCTTGTTGAGGATCAGATCGGAATCGTTGCTCGAAACCGGCCCGGCGATCGAACTGACCTCCTGGCGGATATACAGCTTGATCGCCCCGCCCTCGCCGATCTGCGGCTTGACCTCGAGCTGGACGCCGACGTTCTGCCGTTGGACGGTGCGGAACGCGTTGTCGAAATTGTTACTGAGCGCCTGGCCCGTCGTCACCGGAATTTCCTGGCCGACGAGGATCTTGGCTTCCTGATTGTCGAGCGTGACGATCGAAGGCGTCGACAAAATGTTCGATTTGTTGTCCTGCGAGACGGCGTTGATGATCGTTCCGAACACGCCATGGTCGCCGATGCGCGCGCCATAGCCGAGGAACGCTCCCGATGCGCCGAGGATCGACGAAATCGCCGCCTGCGCGAGGCTATCGGCGCTCGAACTGCCCGATGTCGTGACGGTCGTGGTCCCGTTGACCGTGGTCGTCGTGGAATTGAGCTGCCGCGCGCCGATCGCGCCCGCGATGGTCAGGATGTTGGGCGTCGCGTTCGAATAGTTGGTGACCGCGATCGGAAGGCTCCCGTCGGTCGAACCGAGCAGGAACTGGACCCCGAGTTTGCGTGCCGCGGTGTCGGAAATCTCGACGACGATCGCTTCGACGAGCACCTGGTCGCGGCGCGTGTCGAGCTGGCGGACGACTTCGCCGAGCGTGCGCTGCAAATCGGCGGGTCCGGCGATGATTATTGCGTTCGCGCCTTCGTAGCGCGCGATGACCGCCCTGCCCGAACCGCCCGAAGCCGCGGCCGGCGTGGACGCTGTCGCGGAAGGCGCGCTCTGCTGGCTCAACAGACTCGGCTGACCCGCCTGGTTGGGAAGCAGTGTCGCCGCGTTCGCGGGTGGCGCGGCGCTCGACGAGGCCGCCACCGCCTGACCGACGAGCTGCTGAAGCACGGGAACGAGCTTTTCGGCGTCAGCGTGCTGGAGGTAGATCACGCGAATCTCGTTGCCCGCCGACGCGCGTCGGTCGAGGTCGCCGATCATCGCCGCGAAATGCGCGACCGCCGCCGAATCGCCCCGCAGGGCGATCGAGTTCGAGCTGTCGATCGGCACGATCGCGACACCGCTGCCCGTCCCCGCGAGCGTCGCCAGCGACGCCGCGATGTCGCGCGCGCCGGCGTTGCGCAGCGGAACGATCCGCAGAGCGCCGGTATCGGTGTCGATGCTGCGGATCAGCGCGCGAACGCGGCGGACGTTGTCGGCATAGTCGGCGATGACCAGGCTGTTCGCCGCCTTGTTCGCGGTGATCGATCCCTCGCGACTGACGAGCGGGCGCAGCGTGTCGACCGCGGCGGCTGCGTCGGCCGAACGCAAACGGACGATTTCGGTCACGAACGAGTTGCGCGCCGCGCCCGCGACGCCGATCCGCCCCGGCTGCTGCGCGGCGGTGTCCGCAGGCTGGATGCGGAACGCGCCATTGGCGATCGGCACGGCGACAAGGCCATTGGCGCGCAGCGTCGACAGGAACACCTCGAAATACTCGGACTTCGATAACGGCCGTTCGGTGACGACCGAGACCTTGCCCGCGACGCGCCCGTCGATGACGAAGGTCCGCCCCGTCACGCGCGACGCGTCCTGGATGAACGCCCGAATGTCCGCGTCGCGCAAATTGAGCGTCGTCTGCGCCATCAGTGGCGCTGCGAGCAGAGCGAGCACGAGCGCTGCG
>JACDGO010000134.1 GCA_013821585.1 Sphingomonadaceae bacterium | reverse complement strand
GTGTAGCTCAGCGAGCTATAATCGCCACGCGGGCGAGCGCAACTGCGCCCCTTGCGCCGCTTCGCGAAACCGCGAAAGTGAGCGTCTGCCCTCCCAACCGCGAGTCTTCAGTCCATGCGCCTTGCCCTTGCCACCGTCCTGTTCCTCGCAACCCCCGCGCTCGCCGCGCCCGCCGAAGGGCCGCAGCGCCATTTGACGGGGGCGGACCTGTTCGGCCTCGAAATGGCGAGCGATCCGCAGATCAGCCCCGACGGGCGGCGCATCGCCTATGTCCGCCGCTCGAACGACATCATGACCGATCGCGCGCGCTCGACGATCTGGCTGATCGACGTGGCGAGCGGCGCGCAGACGCCGCTCATCGCCGGCCCCGGCGCGCACAGCGCGCCGCGCTGGTCGCCCGACGGCGACCGCCTCGCCTACGTGTCGAGCGCCGAAGGGAGCACGCCGCAGCTGTTCGTGCGCTGGGTGGCGACGAGCGCGACCGCGCGCATCACCGGGCTGCCCGACAGCCCCGGCGCGATCTCGTGGAGCCCCGACGGCGCGCGCATCGCCTATCTCGTCAGCGTACCCGACGAGGCCGTCAAGCTCGGCAAGGCGCCCGACAAACCCGAAGGCGCGCAATGGGCGCCGCCGCTCGAGGTGATCTCTTCGGTCGTCTACAGGAACGACGGCGGCGGCTATGTGAAGCCCGGCTTCGACCATATTTTCGTCGTGTCCGCCGACGGCGGCGCCCCGCGCCAACTGAGCTTCGGCGCGTGGAACGACGGCGGGCCGCTTTCCTGGACGCCCGACGGCAGGACGATCTTGTTCAGCGCCAACCGCACCAAGGACTGGGAGCGCGACACGCTCAATTCGGAGGTCTACGCGCTCGACGTCGCGAGCGGCGGAATCACCGTGCTTACAATGCGCGAAGGGCCGGATGCGTCGCCGGTCGTTTCGCCCGACGGGACAAAAATTGCCTGGCTCGGCTTCGACGACAAATTGCTCGGCTACACCAATGCGGAGCTTTACGTGATGAACCGCGACGGCTCGGGCCGCCGCTCGCTCACCGCGAACCTCGACCGCAGCATCGACGACGCCCAATGGTCGGGCAACGGCGCGCTCGTCGTCCGCTACGACGATCATGGCATGAACCGGCTCGCGCGCGTTGCGCTCGACGGACGCATGACCCCGCTCGCCAGCGATCTCGCCGGCGGCCAGCTCGACCGTCCCTATTCGGGCGGCGACTTCAGCGTCGGGCGCGGCGGCGGCGTGGCCTACACCGGCGGCTCGGCGAGCCGCCCCACCGACATCTTCACCGGCGGCGGCCGCCGCCTCACGCACCTCAACGACGACATGCTCGGCGCGAAGGTGCTGGGCGCGGTCCGCAAGCTTCCCGTCACCGCACCCGATGGCCGGGCGATCGACGCGTGGCTGGTCAGCCCGCCCGACGCCGATCCGGGCCGCAAATATCCGATGATCCTCGAAATCCACGGCGGGCCGTTCAGCGCCTATGGCCCGAGCTTCTCGACCGACGACCAGCTCTATGCCGCGGCGGGCTATGCCGTGCTCTACGCCAACCCGCGCGGATCGACTTCCTACGGCGCGGAGTTCGCCAACCTCATCCATCACAAATACCCCGGCGACGATTACGGCGACCTGATGGCCGCCGTCGACGCCGCGATCGCCGACGGCCATGTCGACGCGGACAATCTGTTCGTCACCGGCGGATCGGGCGGCGGCGTGCTGACCGCGTGGATCGTGGGGAAGACCGACCGCTTCAAGGCGGCGGCGACGCAAAAGCCCGTGATCGACTGGGCGAGCTTCGCGCTGACCTCGGACAACACCGCCTTCTTCGCCAAATACTGGTTCGGCAAATTCCCGTGGGAAGACCCGCAAGCCTATTGGGCGCGCTCGCCGCTCTCGCTCGTCGGCAACGTCAAGACGCCGACGTTGGTCGTGGTCGGCAGCGAGGATTATCGCACGCCGGTCAGCGAAGCTGAGCAATATTACAGCGCGCTGCAACTGCGCGGTATCCCCACCGCGCTGGTGAAAGTCCCCGGCGCGAGCCACGGCGGCATCGCCGCCCGCCCTTCGCAAAGCGCGGCGAAGGCGGCGGCGATTTTGGCGTGGTTCGAGAAATATCGGGGAAAGTGAGAAGGGTGTCTACGGTTCCCTCGTCCGCCGGATCGGGCCGCCACTATCGCGCCCCGACGCCAGCCGCCAGCTGAGCAGCGGGCGCGCGAGGGCGAGGCCGGCGAGGAAACCGCCGACGTGCGCGGGCGTCGCGACCGCGAAGCCGCCGCCGCGCGTGGCGAGCGCGATCAGCCACTGCACCGCGATCCACGCCGCCGCGAGCCACAAAGCGCGCACCCAATGCGACGGGATCGGCCCAAAGCGCTTCACCTCGTTGCGGCTGAACAGCAGCGCATAGACCGCGAGCACCGCCGAGATCGCGCCCGACGCGCCGATCATCGGTATTTGCGATCCCGGATCGACGACATATTGCCCTGCGGCCGCCGCGTAAGCTCCGACGAAATAGAGCAAAGCGAGCGGCTTCCACCCGAGCACCGCTTCCACCTCGCGTCCGCAATAGATGAGCATGACGAGGTTGAACGCGATGTGGAGCAGCCCGCCGTGGACGAGCGTGGCGGTGAGCGGCGTCAGCCATACGGGAATCGAGAACCCCGCGCCGCCGGCGACGCGCGCGGGGATGAAGCCGCCCTCGATCGAAAGCATCGGCGTCAGGGCGAACAGCGCCGCGATGGCCCAGGTGGCGGCGGTGGCGACGGCCAGTATTTTGGTCAGCCGCGCCGGCCCGCCCAAAACCATTAGATGAACTCGATGCCGTCCACCTTGTAATAACGGTCGCCCGACGGCACGGTCACCTCGATGTCCTCGCCGACCTTGCGCCCGATCAGCGCGCGGCCGAGCGGCGAATTGTACGAGATCATCCCCGCCTTCGCGTCGGCCTCGGTCTGGCCGACGATCTGATAGCGGATCGGCTTGTCGTCCTCGTCGATCAAGGTGACGGTCGCGCCGAACACGATCTTGTCGCCCGACAGGGTCGTCGGGTCGATGACGAGCGCGCGCGACAGCCGGTCCTCGATGTCGGCGATCATCGCCTCGATCTGGCCCTGACGCTCCTTCGCGGCATGATATTCGGCGTTTTCCGAAAGGTCGCCGTGCGCGCGCGCTTCCTCGATCGAATCGATCACCTCGGGGCGCTCGGCCTTGAGGCGCGACAGATCGGCCTCCAGCTTGCGCTGTCCCTCGACCAGCATCGGCATTTTCTCGGCGGTCGCCATCACATCCATCCCTGTCAAAACTTTCCCGGCCCCCGGGCGCGGGAGGCGCGGTCTGTCACGCTGTCGGAGAACTCAGCTTGCCAGCCGTGAATGATAAGACTGGAGCGAGCGCACTTCAAGCCCGCGCTCCCGCAGCGCAGCAATCGCCCGTGCCGCCGCGAGCGCCGCCTGCGCCGTTGTAAAATAGGGAATCTTTCCCATCAGCGCCGAGCGGCGGATGCTCTTCGAATCCTCGAGGCTCTGCCAGCCTTCGGTGGTGTTGAAGATCAGCGCGACGCCACCGTCCTTGATCCGGTCGACGATGTGCGGCCGCCCCTGCGCCACCTTGTTGACGCGCTCGACGGCGATCCCTTCGGCCTCGAGATAATCGGCGGTCCCGCCTGTCGCGACGACATCGAAACCCAATGCGGAAAGTTCGCGCACGCCCGGAAGGACCACCGGCTTGTCGCTGTCCTTGACCGAGACGAACAAGGTGCCGCCTGCGGGTAGCACCGTCCCCGCGCCGAGCTGCGACTTGGCGAATGCGATCGCGAAATCCATATCGATTCCCATCACTTCTCCGGTCGATTTCATTTCCGGCGACAGCACCGGATCGACGCCGGCGAAGCGCGCGAACGGGAACACCGCTTCCTTGACCGCGATGTGCGGCACGTCGAGGTCGATTTTGGGTAAATCGGCGAGCCTCTCGCCCGCCATCACCCGCGCCGCGATCTTGGCGATGGGCGCGCCGATCGCCTTCGCGACGAACGGGACGGTGCGCGACGCGCGCGGATTGACTTCGATGATATAAACATCGCTTCCCTTGACCGCGAACTGGGCGTTCATCAGCCCCTTCACGTCGAGCGCACGCGCGAGAAGATCGGCCTGGCGCGCGATCTCGGCGACGATGTCGGGCGCGAGGCTATAGGGCGGGAGCGTGCACGCGCTATCGCCCGAGTGGACGCCCGCTTCCTCGATATGCTGAAGGATTCCCGCGACGACCACATCGGTCCCGTCGGCGATCGCATCGACGTCGACCTCGACCGCGTCGCGCAGATAGCGATCGATCAGCACCGGCGCGTCGCCCGACACCTGCACCGCGGTCGCGATATAATGGTCGAGTTGCGCGGGCGTTTCGACGATCTCCATCGCCCGGCCGCCGAGCACAAAGCTCGGCCGCATCAGCACTGGATAGCCGATCCGCGCTGCCACCGCCGCCGCCTCGTTACGACTGCGCGCAATGCCGTTTTCGGGCTGCTTCAGACCGAGGCGCGTGACGAGCGCGGCGAATTGCTCGCGATCCTCGGCGAGGTCGATCGCCGCGGGGCTGGTGCCGAGGATCGGGATTCCTTCGGCTTCCAATGCGCGCGCGAGGTTCAAGGGTGTCTGCCCGCCGAACTGCACGATCACGCCCTTCAGCGTGCCTGCCTTTTGTTCGACATGGAGGATTTCGAGGACGTCCTCCACCGTCAGCGGCTCGAAATAGAGGCGGTCGGAGGTGTCGTAGTCGGTGCTCACCGTCTCCGGGTTGCAGTTGATCATGATCGTCTCATAGCCCGCGTCGCTGAGCGCGAAGCACGCGTGGCAGCAGCAATAATCGAACTCGATCCCCTGCCCGATCCGGTTCGGCCCGCCGCCCAGAATGACGATCTTCTCGCGATCCGTCGGCGCGCTCTCGCATTCGGGTTCGCCGAACGCGGGCGCCTCATAGGTCGAATACATATAGGGCGTTTTCGCCTCGAACTCGGCGGCGCAGGTGTCGACGCGCTTGAATACCGGCCGCACGCCGAGGCGGTGGCGCAGCGCGCGCACGTCGCTCTCGGTCACGCCGCCCGTCATCGCCACCACCGCGTCGCGCGTGATGCCGCGGCGCGACATCTCGCGCACCGGAATGTTCGCCGATTGCAGCGCGAGGAAGGCGAGCCGCTTGTCCGAAAATCCCATCGCCTTCAGCCGCCGCATGCCTGCCGCATCCTGTGGCAGGCCGTCCGCGCAAACCTCCTCCTCCGCCGCGACGATCTCGGCTAGCCGGTCGAGGAACCAGGGATCGAACTTCGCCGCCGCGTGGATGTCGGCGACCGACACCCCCTCGCGCAGCGCCTGCGCTGCGACGAGCAGCCGGTCGGGCGTCGCGCTGGAGAGCGCCGCGAACAACTCGTCCCTCGGCGCGCCCTTGAGCGCCTCGACCTGGTTCAACCCCGACAGCCCTATCTCAAGCCCGCGCAACGCCTTCTGCAGACTTTCCGAGAAATTTCGCCCGATCGCCATGACTTCACCGACGCTCTTCATCGCGGTCGACAGGATCGCTTCGCTACCCTTGAACTTCTCGAACGCGAAGCGCGGAATCTTGGTGACGACGTAATCGATCGTCGGCTCGAACGATGCGGGCGTCGCGCCGGTGATGTCGTTGTCGATCTCGTCGAGCGTGTAGCCGACCGCGAGCTTCGCCGCGACCTTGGCGATCGGGAAACCCGTCGCCTTCGACGCGAGCGCCGAAGAGCGACTGACGCGCGGGTTCATCTCGATGACGAGCAGCCGCCCGGTCCTGGGATCGACCGCGAACTGCACGTTCGAACCGCCCGTTTCCACGCCGATCTCGCGCAGCACCGCGATGCTGGCGTTGCGCATGATCTGATATTCCTTATCGGTCAGCGTAAGCGCGGGCGCGACGGTGATCGAATCGCCGGTATGCACGCCCATCGGATCGATGTTCTCGATCGAGCAGACGATGATGCAATTGTCGTTGCGGTCGCGCACGACCTCCATCTCGTACTCTTTCCAGCCGAGCACCGATTCCTCGATCAGCACTTCGGTGGTCGGCGAGGCGTCGAGGCCGCCGCGCACGATCTCCTCGAACTCGGGCCGGTTATAGGCGACGCCGCCGCCCGTTCCGCCG
>JACDGO010000133.1 GCA_013821585.1 Sphingomonadaceae bacterium | reverse complement strand
GATCGCCGAGGAAATGGCGGCGCACGGCGCGAAGGTCGTGATTTCGAGCCGCAACCAGGGGCCGTGCGACGAGGTCGCCGCCGCGATGAACGCCGAGCATGGCGCGGGCACGGCGATCGCGGTCGCCTCGAACCTGTCGGCGAAGGAGTCCCTCCAGAACCTGGTCGACGAAACGCGCAAGAGATTCGGCAAGATCGACGCCCTCGTCTGCAACGCCGCCTCGAATCCGCACTACGGTCCGATGGCGACGATAACCGACGATCAGTTCCGAAAAGTGCTCGATAACAACATCTTGGCGCAGCATTGGCTGATCCAGATGGTCGTGCCCGAGATGATCGAGCGCAAGGCGGGATCAATCATCATTGTGTCATCGATCGGCGGCCTGCGCGGGTCCACGATTCTGGGTTCCTATGCGATCACGAAGGCGGCCGACATCCAGATGACGAAGAACCTCGCGCGCGAATACGGACCGCACAATGTCCGAGTGAACACGATCGCGCCGGGGCTGGTCAGGACCGATTTCGCCCGCGCGCTGTGGGAAAACCCCGAAAATCTGAAGGCGTCGACCTCGGCCGCGGCGCTCGGCCGTATCGGCGAGCCGCGCGAAATGGCGGGCGCGGCGGTATTCCTCGCCTCCGACGCGTCGAGCTTCATGACCGGACAGACGATCGTGGTCGACGGAGGCGTGGTGGTATGAGGCTGGAAGGCAAGGTCGCGATCATCACCGGCGCGGGGTCGGGCATCGGCCGCGCGAGCGCGCTGCTGTTCGCGCGCGAAGGCGCGAAAGTCATCCTCGGCGACATGAGCGAGGCCGTCCACGACACCGCGCGCGCGATCGGCGACGCCGCGACAGCGATGCAGATCGATGCCGGAGTCGAGGCGGATGTCGTGAAACTGGTCGCGACCGCGCGGGAAAAACACGGCCGGCTCGATATCGCCTTCGCCAATGCCGGGATTTCAGGCGGGATGCCGGGCGTGTTCGACCTCACTCCCGAGGAATGGACCGAGGTCTTGCGCGTCAACCTTATCGGCCCATGGCTGATGGTGAAGCACGCGGGCAAGGCGATGTGGGATGCAGGCGAAGGCGGCGCGATCGTGCTCACCGCGAGCGTCGCGGGGATTCGCTCGGGCGCGGGCGGACCCGCCTATTCGGCGTCGAAAGCGGGCGTCATCAACCTCGCTGCCGTCTCGGCACAGCAGCTTTCGGGAACCGGCGTGCGCGTCAACGCGATCTGCCCCGGGCTCACCGAGACGGGCATGACCAAGCCGACCTTCGACTATGCGCGCGGCAAGGGCGTGATGGACAAGGTGGGGCGGTTGAACCCCTTGCGCCGCGCCGCGCAACCCGACGAGCTCGCCGAGGTCGCCCTGTTTCTTGCGTCAGACGCGGCGAGCTATGTGAACGGGCAGGCGATCGCGGTCGACGGCGGGCTGTCGAGCTCGCATCCGGTGACGCGGCAACTGACAGGGCAGACAGCGGTATGAAGATGCGCGAACTGGGCGACAGCGGAATCAACGTGTCGGAAATCTGCCTCGGAAGCTGGCTGACCTATGGCGTCGGCGTCGAGGTAGACGCTGCCCGCGCCTGTCTCGACAGGGCGTTCGAGGAGGGCATAAACTTCATCGACACCGCGAACGTTTATGGCCGCGGCGCGGCCGAGACTTTCCTCGGGGAAGCGCTACAAGGCCGTCCGCGCGACAGCTATGTGCTCGCGACCAAGCTGTTTTTTCCGATGACCGACAGCGACAAGGGCCTGTCGCGCGCGCAGATCGAAAAGCAGATCGACGCGAGCCTGACGCGGCTCAGGACCGATTATGTCGATCTCTACCAGTGTCACCGCTACGACGCTGCGACGCCGATCGCGGAGACGATGGCGGCGCTGAGCGACGTCGTCCGCTCGGGCAAGGCGCGCGCGATCGGCTTTTCCGAATGGTCGCCGAAGAATATTGCCGACGCGCTCGCGGTTCCGGACACGGTCAAGTTCGTCTCGTCGCAACCGCAATATTCGCTGCTGTGGCGGCGGCCCGAAGCGAAGGTGATTCCGCTGTGTCGCGACAACGGTATTTCGCAGATCGTCTGGTCGCCGCTCGCGCAGGGGGTATTGAGCGGAAAGTACAAGCCCGGCGCGCCGCCGCCTGCGGGAAGCCGCGCGACGAGCGAGGAAATGGGCGGCTTCATCGGCCGTTTTCTCGAGAACAATGTGCTCGAGGCCGTCCAGCGGTTGCTGCCGCTGGCCCAGGAGGCGGGCTGCACGCTGGCGCAATTCGCCCTTGCTTGGGTGCTGCGTGAACCTAATGTCGCGAGCGCGATCGTCGGCGCGAGCCGACCTGAGCAGATTACCGACAATGCGGCGGCCAGCGAGCTGGCGATCGACCCGGCGCTGTTCGTCCGCGCTGAGGAAATCATCGCGATCTTACCGCCGTTCGGCGATATTCCGCGATGAGCCTGGGCTTCGACAAGGCGCGCCTCAGGCGCATCGACGCGCATATTCAGGCGAAATATCTCGACACCGGGCGCTATCCGCACGCCGACCTGCTGATCGGCTGCGGCGACGACATCATCCATCGCTGGACGGCGGGCGAGGCGCGGGCGGGCGAGACGCTGAAGGACGACGCGATCTTTCGAATCGCCTCGATGACCAAGCCGGTCACCTCGATCGCGTTCATGCAGCTCGTCGAGGAAGGAAAGATCGCGCTCGCCGATCCGGTGCATCGTGTGCTCCCCGAATGGCGCAATATCGGCGTTTTCATCAGCGGCGGCGGCAACACGCCGTTCGTCACGCGCCCGACCGCCGCGCCGATGCGGATGATCGACCTGCTGCGCCACACCTCGGGGCTGACCTACAGCTTTCAAGAGCGTAGCAACATCGACGCCGCCTATCGCAAGACCGGGCTCGAGCGCTTCGACGGCGGCGATCTGGAACAGTTGGTCGCGACGCTTGCCGGAATTCCGCTCGAGTTCGATCCGGGGACCGCGTGGAATTATTCGGTATCGACCGATGTGCTCGGCGCGATCATCCAGCGGATCGAGGGCAAGTCGCTCGACCAGGTCTATCGCGAGCGCGTCTTCGACCCGCTGGGAATGAAGGACACGCACTTTCAGCTCCCGCCCGAAAAGGCAGATCGGTTCGGCGATTGCTACGTCTATGATCCCAAGACGACGAAAAAGCTCTACGATCCGGGTGGGGCCGCGAGCGCCTGGGTGCGGACGCCCAAACTGCTGTCGGGCGGCGGCGGGCTGGTCTCGACCACTGCTGACTATCATCGCTTCTGCCGGATGCTGCTCGGCAAGGGCGCGCTCGAAGGCGCGCGGATCGTCGCGCCGCATACGCTCGCGCTGATGACGGCGAATCACCTCCCCGGCGACGCCGACCTTGCGACGCTGTCGAAGAGCCTGTTCAGCGAGGCGGAGAACGCGGGCGTCGGCTTCGGCCTCGGCTTCGCGACGATGTTGAGCCCCGCCAAAGCGATGGTTCCGGGCAATGCGGGCGAATTCTATTGGGGCGGAATGTTCTCGACCGGCTTCTTCGTCGATCCGGTCGATGACGTAATCATGATCTTCATGACCCAGTTGATGCCGTCGAACGCCTATCCGGTGCGGCGCGAGATCAAGACAATGCTTTACGCGGCGTTGGAATAACGGCCGTAATGCCAGCGAAAGCTGGCATCTCCGGCGGCAGAGACCCCAGCTTTCGCTGGGGTGACATTAGGAGAAGAAGCATGACGTCCCAGTTCCTCACCGAACGCCACGACGACGTGTTCGTCATCATCTCGAACAACCCGCCGGTCAACGCGCTCGGCGCGGACGTGCGGGTCGGACTCGTCGCGGCGCTTGACGAGGCGTTGGCCGACGACGGCGTCAAGGCGATCGTCATGCGTTGCGCGGGGCGGACATTCTTCGCGGGCGCGGATATCACCGAGTTCGGCAAGCCGCCGGTCGAGCCGTTGTTGCCTGCGGTCGTCGACCGCTTCGAGGCAAGCCCGAAGCCGGTGATCGCGGCGATTCACGGAACCGCGCTCGGCGGCGGATGCGAGGTCACGCTTGGCTGCCACTACCGGATCGCCGTCCCATCAGCGATGATCGGGACGCCCGAGGTCAAGCTCGGCCTGCTTCCAGGCGCGGGGGGCACGCAGCGCCTGCCGCGCACCGCGGGCGTTGCGGCGGCGGTCGAGATGTGCGCGACGGGCACGCCGGTGGGCGCGAAGAAGGCGCTCGACCTTGGCCTGATCGACAAGCTCGCGGGCGAGGAAAGCCTTGCCGGCGATGCGGTCTCCTTCGCGCGAGAATGCGTGGCGAAGGGGCCGCGCCCGACGCGCGCGATGCCGGTCAAGGGCGACGCGTCGGCGATCGAGGCGTTCGCCGAAGCCAATGCACGGAAGTTCAAGGGCTTCGACGCACCCGCCGCTAACATCGCCTGCGTCGAGGCGGCGACGCGGCTGCCGTTCGACGAGGGCATCAAGTTCGAGCGCGAGCAGTTCATGAAGCTGATGTTCGGCACGCAGTCGGCGGCGATGCGCCACATCTTCTTCGCCGAGCGCAAGGCGGCGAAGATCGACGGCATCGGCGACGACGTCAAACCGCGCGCGATTAACAAGGTCGGCGTGATCGGCGCGGGGACGATGGGCGGCGGCATCTCGATGAACTTCCTCAGCGCCGGCATCCCCGTGACGATCGTCGAGATGAAGCAGGACGCACTCGACCGCGGCACCGGCGTGATGCGCAAGAACTACGAGGCGTCGGCCGCCAAGGGGCGCATCAAGCCCGAACAGGTCGAAGGCGCGATGGGGCTGCTGACGCCGTCGCTCGATCTCGGCGCGCTCGCCGACTGCGACCTGATCATCGAGGCGGTGTTCGAGCAGATGGAGATCAAGAAAGACATTTTCGGCAAGCTCGACAGCATCGCGAAGCCCGGCGCGATCCTCGCGTCGAACACGAGCTATCTGAACATCGACGAGATCGCCGCGAGCACGAGCCGTCCGCAGGACGTGCTCGGCATGCACTTCTTCTCGCCCGCCAATGTGATGAAGCTTCTCGAAGTCGTGCGGGGCGAAAAGACCGCGCCCGACGCGCTGATGACAGCGATGGGCCTCGCCAAGAAGATCGGCAAGGTCGCCGTCGTCGCGGGCGTCTGCCACGGCTTCATCGGCAACCGCATGCTGATGCCGCGTCAGGTCGAGGCGATGAAGCTCCTCATGGAAGGCGCGACGCCGCAGCAGATCGACAAGGTCCACACCGATTTCGGCATGCCGATGGGTCCGTTCCAGATGAGCGACCTCGCCGGCGTCGACATCGGCTGGCACCGCGATCCCAACCGTATCGAGAACGTCCGCGACGCGCTGTGCGCCAAGGGCCGCTGGGGGCAGAAGACCGGCAAGGGCTTCTACGATTACGACGAGAAGCGAAACCCCACGCCCTCGCCCGAAGTGCAGGCGATCCTCGGCGATTTCGCCGCCAAGTCCGGCGCGAAGAAGCGTGAGATTTCGGACGAGGAGATCGTCGAGCGCACGCTCTATCCGATGGTCAACGAAGGCGCGCTGATCCTCGCCGAAGGCAAGGCGCAACGCGCGTCGGACATCGATGTGGTGTGGATCTACGGCTACGGCTGGCCGGTTTATCGTGGCGGGCCGATGTTCTGGGCTGACTTGGAAGGTCTGCCGAAGATCGTCGCCGGGCTGGAAAGGCACGGTTTCAAGGTCGCGCCGCTGCTGCGCGAGAAGGCGGAGAGCGGCGGCCGGTTCAACGCGTGATGCGGGGCGCGATCGCCATCGTCGCTGCGATCGCCGTGGGCGAGACGACGGCGCGGGCCGAGGCGGAGGCGGCGATCGCGCGCATCGAGGCGCTCGACGGACCAATCAACGCCGTCGTCGTCCGCGATTTCGATCGCGCGCTCGCGGCCGCCGACGCGGCCGATGCGCACGTCCAATCGGGCGAGCGCTTGCCGCTGCTCGGACTGCCGATGACAGTCAAGGAGAGCTTCGACGTCGCCGGGCTCCCGACGACCTGGGGCTTTGTCGAGCACCGCGAACATATCGCGCGGACGGACGCGTTCGTGGTTAGGCGATTGAAGGCGGCGGGTGCGATCATTCTCGGCAAGACCAACCTGTCGGAGTGGGCCAACTTCCGGTCGTCGAACTCCAGCAGCGGCTGGAGCGGCGTGGGCG
>JACDGO010000132.1 GCA_013821585.1 Sphingomonadaceae bacterium | reverse complement strand
CGAGCGCCGAGACGCGGCGCTTGTGCGTCACTTCGGACAGCGGGTTGGTCTGATCCATGAACTGCGAAAGCTGTGACGATCCGAAAAACTCGCGCACCGCGGCGACCGCGGGCTTCGCGTTGATCAGGTCGTTCGGCATCACGGTCGACACGTCGACCGACGACATGCGCTCCTTGACCGCGCGCTCCATGCGAAGGAGGCCGACGCGATACTGGTTCTCGAGCAGCTCGCCGACCGACCGCACGCGACGGTTGCCGAGGTTGTCGATGTCGTCGATCTCGCCCTTGCCGTCCTTCAGGCCGACGAGCGTCTTGACCACCGCGAGGATATCCTCGGTGCGTAGCGTCGTGTGATCGTCGGGCGCGTCGAGATCGAGGCGCATGTTGAGCTTCACGCGGCCCACGGCGCTGAGGTCGTAGCGGTCGGGATCGAAGAACAGCCCGGCGAACAGCGATTCCGCCGTCTCGCGCGTCGGCGGCTCGCCGGGGCGCATGACGCGGTAGATGTCGCTCAAGGCATGGTCGCGGTCCTCGGCCTTGTCGGCCTTCAGCGTGTTGCGCATCCACGGGCCGGTGTTGACATGGTCGATGTCGAGCAGCTCGATGCGGTCGATCCCCGCCTTGTCGAGCTTTTCCAGGTTCTCGGCCGAGACCTCGTCGCCCGCCTCGATGTAGATTTCGCCGGTCTTGTCGTTGACCAGGTCGAGCGCCGAATAACGGCCATAGATTTCCTCGGTCGGGATCAGCAGCGCGGCCAGCCCGTCCTTCGCGGCCTTGTTCGCGGCGCGCGGGGAGACCTTGGCGCCGGCCGGAAACACGACCTCGCCGGTCGCGCCGTTGATGACGTCGAACGTCGGCTTCTGGTTCCGCCAGGCGTCGGGGACGAACGGCACCTGCCATCCGCCCTGACCGCGCACCCAGGTGACGGTCGAGTAGAACTGGTGGAGGATTTCCTCCGAATTGAGGCCGAGCGCGAACAGCAGCGCCGTCACCGGCAGCTTGCGCTTCCTGTCGATGCGGACGTTGACGATGTCCTTGGCGTCGAACTCGAAATCGAGCCACGAGCCGCGATAGGGAATGACGCGCGCGGCGAACAGGAACTTGCCCGATGCGTGCGTCTTGCCGCGATCGTGATCGAACAGCACGCCTGGGCTGCGGTGCATCTGCGAGACGATGACGCGCTCGGTGCCGTTGATGATGAAAGTGCCGTTCACGGTCATGAGCGGCATGTCGCCCATGTAAACGTCCTGCTCCTTGATATCGAGGACCGAGCGGGTCTCGGTCTCCGAATCGACCTCGAACACGATCAGGCGCAGCGTCACGCGCATCGGCGCAGCATAGGTGATGCCGCGCTGGCGGCATTCCTCGGTGTCGAACTTGGGATCCTCGAGTTCGTAGTGGACGAAATCGAGCTCGGCGGTGCCGGCGAAGTCGCGGATCGGGAACACGCCGCGCAGCGTCTTTTCGAGGCCCGAGACATAGCCGGTCGAAGGATCGGAGCGCAGGAACTGCTCGTACGATTCGCGCTGCACCTCGATCAGGTTCGGCATCTGCACGACTTCGTGGATGTTGCCGAACACCTTGCGGATGCGCTTCTTCGCGGCCGGAGTCGTCGTCGGAGCCAGTTGCGTCGCCATGTTGGTCACAATCCTTCAAATCGCCTCGGCGGGCGCTTGCGGGCGCCGCCACGAAAAAAGGTGCGCGCTCCCGCCGTGGGAACCGCACTGCTCGCGCGTTGAACCTTGCCTGAGCCCCCAATTCGTCGCGATCCGCCTCGCCAGGCGGTCGTGTCCCGAGGGCGGGAAGGCGACCGCCATCGTTCGAAAACGAGGGCAGGCCGAAGATGTCGTATGGAGGCTATATAGGGCGAAGGGACGGGAAAGGGAAGGGGGCTCGAACCGGCAATTTGTCGCCTTCGGAGGTCAGACGGCGAGCCGCGTCGCGTCCTCCGACCCGACAAGCGCCGGCAGCAGCTGCCTTGGCACTACTTTCATCAGTCCCGCGACAAATTCCCGGTTTAGCGCGAGCGCCGCCGCCGCGTCGTCGCCAAGCGTCGAGACGCGGACCAGGATGCCGTCCGCGACGAAGCCGTGAATCTGGGTGCGTAGCCGCGCCTTGAGCTGCTCGCGGCCGTCCTGCGGCAGATATTCGCCGAGCCGCGTCCAATATAGGACTTGCTCGTTGCGGTCGTAGGTCGAGGCGGTCAGCGTGCGGCCAGGAAGGACGACGCCGTTTGCGAGCGGGATCGGCACCGCCTCGTTGCGTGTGATGGTAAAGCCGAAGAACGGATAGCAGATTTCCGGCCGGTGAAGCTGGAGCGTGTCGCTCTGCGTGTCGCCATAGGCGATCAACAGCATCACTTCCGCCCCATCCTCGCGCGTGAAGACACGCCCCACGGTCTGGCTGTAGAGGCGCGCGGCGAGGCTGTTGTCGGAAGGAATGACGAGGCCGCCGGTACCGTGCTCGCTCCACTCGGCGAAGCTGCGCGGGACCAGCGTCTCGAGCTGCGCGCCGCCGAGCAGGTTGAGCCTGTTGCGCGGCTTAAGCGCGAACGCCGCGCCCGAGGCGGCGAGGCACGCAAGGCCAGCGATCGTGTCGCGCCGCGAGATCATCAGCGGCGCGCCCGGGTGATAACCGCCTGCATCAGCCAGTCGATCGCGACGATGCCGAGCAGCGCGAAGACGAACATCACCATGCCCGCCGTCGCGTGGAGAAAGCCCTGGGCCGCCGCATCGCCCCAGTGATAGGTGATGAGGACGAGCAGGATGATGCGCACGATATTCGCCGCGATCGCGATCGGCACGATCCAGAGCATCAGCGCGAGCGCATAGCGCCACGAGGCGTTGTGCAGCAGGTAGATGTAGAAAAGGCTGATCGCGACAAGACTGACCAGCGAGCGCAGCCCCGAGCACGCGTCCTCTACCAGCAGCTGATACTGCGCGACATAGAGCGTCACGCCCTGCCGCACGATGGGATAGCCCGCGTGGCTGAGAATGCCGGTCGCTGCCCAGGACACGAACTCCTTGAGCGGTGCGGTCGCGCGATCGACGATCGATCCCGGCGGCGGGATCAGGAACAAGAGATAGAGGACCGGGAACCACAATTTCCTGAGCGCGTCCGCGCCGACGTTCATATAGGCGACGGTGAACAGCGCGCCCATCATGCCCGCGACCTCGACGCTAATGAAATCGAAGGTGCGCCCGACGATCCACAGGATCAGGCAGAAGAGGAGCGCGATGAGCCCGAGCGGCAGCGAACCCGCGCGCGCCGCGGCGACGATCGCCGCGCGGTCGCGCGCGATCAGCCAGGCGCCCGTCGCAAGCACGATCGGCCCCTGGATGCCGTCCTCCGACGTCCACACCTGCCGCGCGAGCGATATGAAGGTCGGAACGACGATCGCGGCGAGGCCGATCCAAAGCGGCCAACGACTCGTCCATCGCGCCCAGTCCGGCTGCCGGGCGACATACGTTGCCATCTAAAAGTCGTTGAGCACGCAACCGACGATCGTCGAGCGATCGGCGCGGAGCAGTTTGGAAAGCGTCGCTATGTCGTCGACGTAGCTGGCGTTCTTGCGCGCGACGATCAGGCTATAGCCGGTGATGGTCGAGATGCGCTGCGCGTCGGTGCAGCTGTTCGTGGGCGGCGTGTCGAAGATCGTCAGGTCGAACTCGCGCAGCATCCGGCCGGCGAGGTCGCGGAAGCGCTCGCTCGAAAGGAGTTCCTGCGGATTGGCGACGCGCTTTCCGGCAGGAATGATCGACAGGCCCGCGACGTGCGTCTCGCGAAGGATCGCGTCGTCGGAAACCGCCGGATCGGACAGATAGTCGGCCAGGCCCGGCGCATCGGCGCGCAGGCCGAACGCTTCGCCGACCATCGGCCTGCGCAGATTGGCGTCGATCAACGCGACCTTCACGCCGATCTGCGCGAGGGCGATGGCGAGGTTGGTCGCGACGAAGGTGCATCCCGATCCGGTTGTCGGCGTGCAGAGCGTCAGCGCGCGCCTGCCCTCGCGGACATGCTGCGCCATGGTCCGCGTGCGCAGCGAGCGGATCGCCTCCGCTTCGATGCCGGTCGGGTTGGTCAGGACGAACTGATAGGCGCCGGGCGCCTCGGCGCTGGTTTCGGGCGCGATTTCGCTCGGGTCGCGCGTGATGGGGCTTTCCATATTCATGCTTCGACGCCCGTCGCGTCGTGGCGCGCGGGCCAGCCGAACAGCCGCCGCCAGAAAGGCTCGCGCGCGGGTTCGGCGCGGATCGTGGCGAACACCGGCGCGCCCGCCGCATGCTCGAGGTCGCCACCGCTGCGCACACGCCGCGCGAGCAGCTCGATCAGGAGCGCGCAGCACAGGCCGAGCGCGAGTCCGAGCAAGGTCGATCCCGCGACGATCAGCGGAATGTTGGGGAAGAAGGGCTTCTCGGGCGCCGCCGCGTCGCCGAGCGGCGTCATGCCGGCGTCGGCGCTGTTTGCTTGAAGACGCAGATCAGCCGAGCGCGCCGCCGATTTCAGATATTGGTCTTTCTTCAGGTCGACGTCGCGCTGAAGCTGGTCGAGCTTGTCGATCTTGTCCCGGTCGGCGATGACGCGCGACTTCTGCGCGGCGACCATGCCAGGACTTGGGCCGAAAGACATCGGCCCGCTCGCCGGACGTTCGCGCGCCGCCGCTGCTGCGAGCACCGATCGCTGGCGCTGCATCGCCTGAAGCGCGGGGTGATTGGGGCCGAGCTGCGTCGCCGTCTGGGCGATCTGCTGGTCGAGCAGGTCGAGCTGTGTCGTCGTCGGGCTGGCCCCTCCGCCGCCCCCGCCACCGCTGACACCGCCGGACGCTTGCGAAGACAGTTGCGAGAGCCGTTCGGTCTCGAGATCGACGTTGTTGGGCGTGACGACGATCCCGTTCGCCTTGGCGTAGGCGGTCCGCGCCGCTTCCGAATCGGTCAGCGCCTGGCGTGCGACCACGGTCTGCTTTTCGAACCAATCGGCCGTCTTGGCCGCAGATTCCCGCTGGAACTCGAGGCTCTGCTCCATGAAGCTGCGACGGACCAGATCGGCGGTCCGCTTCGCGCCTTCCGCCGATGAATCGGTATAGCTGATCTCGAGCAGGTTGCTCCCTTCGACCAGATCGGCCTTGGTGTTGGCGATGATTCCTTGCGCGAGCCAGCGGCGAATATCGCCCGTTGCGGCCTCCGACGATGCGTTGAAGCGCGCGATGATCGCGGGATCGTTCGCCCAGCCAAGCTCGTCGACGACACGGCCGGCGGTGCGGTAATCCTCGATCAGTTCGATCTGCGTCTGGGTGTAGGCGCGCAGGAAGTTCGACGCGATCACCTGACCCGTCACCGGATCGGGCTTGACGATGTCGAGCACGATCCGCGTCGTCGCCTTGTAGCGCGGCGGCAGAAGTTGCGCGACGATCATCGACGCGAGGAAGCAGCCGAGCACCGCGACGAGGATGATTCCTCGCCGCGCCGCGAGGATCAAAAGGAAATGCTTGAGACTCATCGAAACTGCTCCTGCAGCGCCAGGCGTTAAAAAAGGCGCTCGCCGATAACGATCACGTCGCCAGGTTGGACCGGCTGATCAAGTCCCACCTTGCGCTCCGTGCCGTCGTGATACACCTTGATCCGCTTGTCGGATCCGTTCGCGCCTATCCCGCCCGCGCGGCCGAGCGCCATGCGCAACGTCATCCCCGCGCGCAAGCCATAGACCCCTGGCTGGTTGACCGACCCGTAGATGTAGAACAGCTCGGACGCGGGCACGAACACCTTGTCACCGGCCTGGACGACCGGATCGTCGGCCTCGGTGCCGCGCGCGAGCTTGTCGAACGGCAGATTGCGCGGCGTCCCGTCGCGGCGCGTCAGCACGACATAGTCGGCGCCGCCTTCGCGGATGCCGCCCGCGCGCGCGATCACTTCCGACAAATGATAGGTGCGATCGACGGGTTGCAGCCCCGGCGTTCCGACCTCGCCGAGCACGACGATGTAGTTGCTGGCGAACAGCGCGATGTCGACGGTAACGATCGGCTTCGCATAATAACCGCCCGCCTTGAGCTGGGCCGAAACCTTGTCGGCGAGCGTCAGTGCCGTGTCACCCGTCACCTTGAGCACGCCGAGGAAAGGCAGCTTGATCGTGCCGTCCGCCTGAACGCGCGCACGCGTGCCGAATTCGGACTGACCGAGCACGCCGACATCGACGACGTCT
>JACDGO010000131.1 GCA_013821585.1 Sphingomonadaceae bacterium | reverse complement strand
CGTCGGGATCGAGCGCGCCGCGCGCGGCGAGCCCGACGCCGAGTCCCGCCGTCACCTTCTCGTTGAACAGGATCGCGGGCGCGCGCGCCGGGGCTCCGTAAACCACCAGCCGCACCGAATTCGACCCGATATCGATGATCGCGCGCGTCACGCGCGGCGGCGTCCATAGCCGAGCACCGGCACCTCCGCGCCGGCGGTGCCGCGCCCCGACAGCGACGGGTTGGTCTGGAAATAGCGATGGAGGTTGAACGGCGGATCGCCGGGCCGCACGCGCGTGTAGCCGCCATCGGGGCCGAGCACCCAGCTCTGCTCGTCGTCGAGGAGGTTCGCGACCATCACCTGATCCAGAACTTGATCATGCACCGTCGGGTTGCACAGGGGCAGCATATATTCGATCCGCCGGTCGAAATTACGCTGCATCCAGTCGGCCGAGGAAATGTAGACGCGCGCGCCGTCGTTGGGGAGCGCACCGCCATTGCCGAACGCCCAGATGCGGCTGTGCTCGAGGAAACGGCCGACGATCGACTTCACGCGGATCATCTCCGACAGGCCGGGAACGCCCGGCCGTAGGCAGCAGATGCCGCGGATGACCATGTCGATCGGCACGCCCGCGCCGCTCGCCTCATAGAGCTTGTCGATGATCGCGGGGTCGACGAGCGCGTTGAGCTTCGCCCAGATGCCGCCCTCTCCGCCGGCGCGCACCGCGGCGATCTCCGCGTCGATCAGGTCGACAAGCCGGTCGCGCAGGTCGCGCGGGCTGAGCGTCAGCGTCTCGAGGTCGGCCGGCTCGACATAGCCGGTGACGTAGTTGAACATCCGCGCGGCGTCGCGGCCGATGCGCGGATCGGCGGTGAAGAACGACAGGTCGGTGTAGATGCGCGCCGTCACGGGATGATAATTCCCGGTGCCGAAATGGCAGTAGGTGGCGAGCGCCGCGCCTTCGCGCCGCACGACCATCGACACTTTGGCGTGCGTCTTCCAGTCGATGAAGCCGTAGACGACCTGAACGCCCGATTTTTCGAGCTGCGACGCCCACAGCAAATTCTGCTCCTCGTCGAAGCGCGCGCGCAACTCGACGACTGCGGTCACCGATTTGCCCGCTTCGGCCGCGTCGCACAGCGCGCGGATCACCGTCGGCTGACGTCCCGCGCGATAAAGCGTCTGCTTGATCGCGACGACGTCGGGGTCGGCCGCCGCCTGGTTGAGGAAAGCGAGCACGACGTCGAACGTCTCATAAGGGTGGTGAACGACGATGTCCTTCGCCCGGATCGCCGCGAAGCAGTCCCCGTCGTGCTCGCGGATACGCTCCGGGAACCGCGCGACGTGCGGCGGAAATTTGAGGTCGGGGCGATCCTCTTCGACCAGCGCCTCTAGTCCCGCGAAGGCGAGCGGTCCTTCGGCGCGCGAGACCATAGCGTCGGCGCCGAGTTCCTCGCTGAGCGTCGCCTCGAGCGCTTCGGGCATGCCGCTTTCCAGCTCGAGGCGGATCACGCGGCCGCGCCGGCGGCGCTTGATCGCCGAACGGAAGTAGCGAACGAGATCCTCGGCCTCCTCCTCGATCTCGATGTCGCTGTCGCGCAGCACCCGGAACGCGCCCGAACCCAGCACGCGATAGCCTGGAAACAGCAGGCCGGTATGCTGGCGCACGACGGTCTCGATCGCGATGAAGATGCCGTCCTCCTCCGGTAGCCGCACGAAGCGCGGAAACGTCGCCGGAAGAAGGACGAGCTCGCGCACCGCTTCGCCGTCGGAGAGGCGTTCGAGATCGAACAAAAGGCTCAGGCCGCCGCTCAGTACGAACGGGAACGGATGCGCGGGATCGAGCGCCTGCGGCGTCAGCACGGGAAGCACCTGCTCGCGAAAATGTGTGGCGAGCCAGTCCACTGCCTCGCCCGCGAAGGAAGCGCCGTCGAGCACCGCGATTCCGGCTTCGGCGAGTTCGCCGCGCAGATCGGACCAGATCGCCTGCTGCGTCGCCATCAGCGCGTCGGTGTCGGCGGCGATCGCGGCGAGCTGTTGCCCCACCGTCATGCCGTCGACTGACAGCGCGTCGATTCCCTGGCGCGCCTGACCCTTGAGGCCCGCGACGCGGACCATGAAGAACTCGTCGAGGTTGCTCCCGGAAATCGACAGGAAGCGCACGCGTTCGAGGAGCGGATGCGCGGTGTCGCATGCTTCCTCGAGTACGCGCCGGTTGAACGCGAGCCAGCTCAGCTCGCGGTTGAAATAGAGCGCGCCTGCGTCCGCCATGGCCCCCCGTTTCACGCCGCGGCGTCGCCCGATCGCTCGAGCACCTCGCGCGCGAGCGGCACGGTGATCGCGCGCCGCTGCGCGAGCGCCGCCGCATCGAGCGCATCGGCGAAGGCGATGACAGAATGATGACAGCGCGTGAGGCGAGGCGCGACATAGGCGCCGACGTCCCCGGCGCAGGCGAGTCCCCGCCGCCCGAGCAAATAGGGAATCATCTGCGCGATCAGCGGCTCGTCGGGCGCGCCGAGCGTCACGACCGGCGTCGCCGACAGCCGCGAGCGCAGGTCGGGAAGGCGCACGCGCCATTCGGGGGGGGGCGCGTCGGCGATGAGCAGGAGCGGCCGCCGCGACGCCTGCGCCGCGTTCCACGCGTGGAAGATCGCGGTCTCATCGCGACCTTCCGCGTTGTCGATCAGCTGGCCGCCGGTGCGCGCGGCGAAGATGCGGCCCAGGAGACTCCGCCCGGACTTGCGCGGCCCAGTCAGGATCGATGCCGCGACCGGCCATTTGGCCGGCGAATCGAGGTGGCGGACCGCCGCGGCGTTCGACGGCGAGACGAGGAAGGCGTCGAGCGCTTCGTCGGCGGGCCAGTCGAGCGGCAGCGCGATCTGGTTCATGGTCCGGGCGGTGCACTCGGCGCGGGGGTCGCCGCGGCGCGACGGATGCGGAGCGCGCCGCTGCCCTCCTCGACGCGAAGGCCGTGCGCGGTGAGCGCCAGCTTGAGCGCGGCGAGATCGCCCGCGAACGACACGCGCATCACCGACACGCCGCCGAGCGCGAGGCTGCTGGTAGATGCCGCCTTGACGCCGGGAGTGCCACGCACCGCGGCTTCGGTCGCGCCGACCGAGGCGACGTCGGGCGTGTCGAACTGCACGGTCAACGCATTGACGTCGGTGTTCGTCGTCAGGTCGCCGGTTTCCTCGACCGGAGTCGCCTCGCTTTCGTTCGTCACAAGCGAATCGGGGCCAATCGGCGTCTCGATAGTCAGCGATGGGTCGGGCCGCAGCATCCCCATCGCGAGCGCGTCAGCGTAGATCTGATCGATCCGCCGCACGCCCTCGTCCATCATCGCCGGAAGCGAGTCGCTCGTCTCGATCCGCAAGGTGAAGCCCGAAAGCAGCCGGTCGTCTGGGCCATGCCGCGCGCTGAAATGGCCGATTACCGGCCCGCCCGGCCACAGCCGCTCCAATCGCACCTGCGGCGACAATACGTCTGACGCGCCGTAGAGATCGAGCAATGTGCGCCACCAGATGCGGCCCGGCCGCTGCGCCTGCCCGGCGGTCAGCAGCAAGGGATCCGGGCCTATCCCCGGCGGGCGGACATAGTCGATCGGGCTGCCCCCGGCGCGAAAGCGCGCCCACGCCTTTTGCCATTCGGTGCGCGCCTCGAAGCTGCGCGGTCCCCCGCCCGACCATTCGACGGGAATGACGAGCAGCGGCGGCGAGCGCACGATCTGACCGCTGACCCCCAAAATCTGCCCGGCACGCGCGCGATCGAACAGCACGCCGAGTTTGGCGACATAGCGGCTCGGGCCGGTTTGCTCGTCGTCGACGACGATCCCGGCGACGATCGAATCGAGCGCGGAGTCGGCGAGGGTCGGCGCAGTCGCGGCGTCTCCGCCGTGCATCTTCGCCCAGAGCAACTGCCAGCCCTTGCGCTGCGCGATGCGCCAGCCGCCGAGCCGCGCGCTTTCCGCGTCCTTCGCGCGCACGTCGACGTTTATTCCCGAAACCTCGAAACTGCCCGAGCTGTCGAGCGGCGCGACGCCTCGGTCGCCCCCTTCGATCTGCGCATAGACGATCGCCGCGAGCCCCATCAGGCCGAGCAAAAACGCGATATATCGGGGAGCGGCCTTCACGGCGCGCCTTTTGACGGGAGAAGCGTGGAAATCCAAGCGCGATGTGGTTAGGGACTCGAACCCCTCACACGTTCATCCCGAGCGAAGTCGAGGGATTACTTCGAGCGAAGCCGAGAATGCGCCTCGGCTACGCTCGGCATAGTCCCTCGACTTCGCTCGGGAGGAACGGAGTTATCTTGGGCTATACCTACGAACAGGCGGGCGTCTCGATCGCCGCGGGCAACGCGCTGGTCCGCGCGATCGCGCCGCTGGCGAAGGCGACGCGTCGCATCGGCGCGGACGCCGAGCTCGGCGGGTTCGGCGGGTTTTTCGATCTGAAGGCGGCGGGCTATGACGACCCGCTGCTCGTTGCCGCCAACGACGGCGTCGGTACCAAGCTCAAGCTCGCGATCGAACACGACCGTCACGACGGCGTCGGCATAGACCTCGTCGCGATGTGCGCGAACGACCTGATCGTCCAGGGCGCCGAGCCGTTGTTTTTCCTCGATTATTACGCGTGCGCGAAGCTCGACCCCGCCGTCGCCGAACGCGTGATCGCCGGGATCGCCGCGGGATGCCGCATCGCCGGCTGCGCGCTGATCGGCGGCGAGACGGCCGAGATGCCGGGAATGTATGCCGAAGGTGACTACGACCTCGCCGGCTTCTGCGTCGGCGCGGTCGAGCGCGCGGACGCGCTGACCGGCAACCACGTGCGCGAAGGTGATGCCGTCCTGGGTCTGGCCTCCTCGGGGGTTCATTCGAACGGCTTCTCGCTCGTCCGGCGTCTGGCGGCGGATAAGGGCTGGAAACTCGATCGCCCCGCGCTGTTCGATCAGGACACGCTGCTGATCGACGCCCTGATGGCGCCGACGCGGATTTACGTGAAGCAATTGCTTCCCCTCGTCCGCGCCGGGCGCATCCACGCGCTCGCGCACATCACCGGCGGGGGTCTGCTCGAAAACATCCCGCGTGTGCTTCCCGAAGGGCTTCACGCGGCGATCGACGCGGACGCCTGGCCGCAGCCGCGCCTGATGGCGTTCCTCCAGGCGCAGGGCGGCATCGAGCCCGGGGAGATGGCGCGCACCTTCAACTGCGGAATCGGCATGGCAGTGGTTGTGGGGGCCGACGACGCGGGCTCGATCGCCGCCGATCTCGACGCGTTCCGTATCGGTGCGATCGAAGCGGGCGTTAAGGGCTGCACCGTCGCGGGCGCGGTCGAAACATGGAGCGCACGCGAGCCCTGGTCCGCGACGCACCGTGGCTAGGCGCGCGCGCGTCGGCATCCTGATCTCGGGGCGCGGATCGAACATGGCGGCGCTGATCGAGGCGGCGAAGGACCGGGATTGCCCGTTCGCGGTCGCATTGGCCGTCTCGAACGTGCCCGACGCGCCCGGTCTCGCCGCCGCCGAAGCGGCGGGCGTGCCGACCGTCGCGCTCGATCATCGCGGCATGGCGCGCGAGGCGTTCGACGCGCTCGTCGAGGCCGAGCTTCATAAAGCCAGGATCGAGCGCATCGCTCTCGCCGGCTACATGCGCCTTCTGTCGACCGGGTTCGTCGAGCTCTGGGCGGGCAGGATCGTCAACATCCACCCGTCGCTGCTGCCGAAATATAAGGGCCTCGACACCCATGCTCGCGCCATCGCGGCGGGGGACGCGGTGGCGGGCGCTTCGGTCCACATCGTCACCGCCGCGCTCGACGACGGCCCGGTGATCGACCGAGAAGAAGTGCCGGTCCTCCCCGGCGACACGTCCGAAACGCTCGCCGCGCGCGTGCTCGAAGCCGAGCATCGCCTTTATCCGCGCGCGCTGGCAAAGTGGCTCGCGTGACGAGTCCCGATCCGCAAACCCCGCTCGCTCGCCTGCGAAAAATCGCACTCGCTCTGCCGCAAGCGGCCGAGCGGGTGTCGCATGGCGCGCCGGTGTTCTTCATCGAGAAGGGCAAGATTTTCGCCTGGTTCACGCACGACCATCACGGCATCGGCATCACCGCAGTTCTGGTGAAGACGACCGGGCCGGGCGAGCAGGCGATGCTGATCGAGATGGACCCCGACCTTTATTACCGCCCCGCCTATCTCGCGCCTTCGGGCTGGATCGGCATCCGCGTCGATCGGGACGGCACCGACTGGGACCATATCGCCGATCG
>JACDGO010000130.1 GCA_013821585.1 Sphingomonadaceae bacterium | reverse complement strand
GCTTTCGCCGATCGCACGGTGGAACGCGCGGCTGTCCGCGTCGAAACGCGCGGCGAGGCCTGGCGCTGCGACGCGCGCGGCGGCCGAAAGCATGATCATGTTCTCGTCGTTGAACGGAACCGCGCCCGGCGGGGTGCCGCGCCCCGGATTGGCGAGCGCGGTGGCCGTGAAACTGTCGCTGTCTTGGATGCGGCGGTGACAGCTGTGGCAGTCGAAGAAATAGAATTCCGGAAACGCGCCGTTGGTTCCGAGCGAGGGGTTGGCGAACAGCGACAGCGCACGGTCGAGCGCCATGGCCTGCCCAACCGCCCAGACGCGCACGCTGTTGGTGCGGCCCTTGCGCGCGGCATAGTCGGCATCCTCGTTGTGATGCTGCTGAAGCGCCGAGAACAGGTCGAGCTCGAATGCGATGCGCGGATGCCCCGCCGCCATGATCCGGTGGTTGACGAACTGGCCCCCGTCTGCCGAGCCGAAGTGGCAATCGAGGCACACGCTCGCGCGCACCGCGGGCCGGTCGAGCGGCACCATCCCGCGCGCGACGTTGGCGGCATGCGTGCCGCCGACGGCGTAATGGCTCGCGAGCCAGCCCGAGGCGCCGCCGTGACAGGCTTCGCAACCGACGCCGTCGGAGACGCGCTTCGCTCCGGGCTCGGCGTGGCAGCCGAGGCATTCGCCCGAGGCTGAAGGGTTGATGCCAAGGCGAGCGCCGATCTGGCGGCCGCGCGTGTCGGAAAGGACGGCGAAGGCACGGCTATGCGCGCCCGTCGGCGATGATGGTTCCTGCCAGCGCAAGATTTCGTCCTGGCGCACGATCTTGCCGTCGGGTTCCTGGCGGCCGTGACAGGTCGTGCCGCTGCACGAAGCGACGCCGACATGCGCGTGGTCGCCCGGGAGCGCGGCCCTGAGCGGTGCGCCGGTCAGCCCGATCGCGAGCGCCGCGGCGGCGAGCGCGACGCAGACGACCCCCGCGCAGAAAGCGAGGAAGCGTTGCCGCGCGACTGAAATACCCCACGTCCGCATCGCCACCCCCGTCCGACGCGCCGGGCGCGCGGATCGACTAGTTCGAAAACCGCGACGCGACCCATTTTTCTTTGGAGTTTACGAGGCGATGCGGCGCTGTGGCAAGCCGCAACCGCGGCAACTCGCGGATTTTCGATCATGGTTAACGGCGGCGCGGCCGAATCTGTTGCGCGGCGGCAACAGTGGCGGTTGCGCGCGAGCATCGCTTCGCGGCAAGCTGCCGCGCGCGCTGAGGGAGATTCGCCGATGCCGGGGACTCCGATCCTTGGACAGACGTTGCTCGTGCTCGCCTGGGGCTATGCCGTCTGGAACCTGACCTTGGGGCGGCGGGCACGCTGGCCCGAGGCGATCGCTGCGCTGGCGGCGGCGAGCTTGATCGCGGCCGGACCCTTCCATGTCGTCGCGCTGATCGAGGTCGCGGCGCTCGTCGTCGCGCTGTTCCTGATCGTCTCGCGCGGGCGCCAAGGCGGCGCCGCGCTCGCCGGCGACGTAGCGCCGATCGCCGCCGCGCTTCCCGGGCTGAGCGCGGCGAGCGTCAGCCACCTCGTCGCGCAGGGCGTGTGGGTGGCCGGCAAACCGGGCGAAGTGCTGATCGACGAATGGAAGCCGATCGCGAATCTCTATTTCCTCGCCTCGGGCAGCGCGACAGTCTCGGTCGCCGGGCGCTCGATCGGAATGTGCCGGCCGGGCCAGTTCGCGGGCGAGGCGACGGTGATGTCGGGCGATCCCGCGACCGCGACGGTAACGCTCGCCGAGTCCGCGCGGCTATGGTGCATCGAGGCGGAAAAACTGCGCGAAACCGCGCGTCTGCACGAGGATGTTCGCGCGGCGGTGGAGGCGGCGATCCGGCAATCGCTGACCGAAAAGCTCGTCGCGACGAACCGTGCGGCGGCGAAGCCCTGACTATTCTGGCCGCGGCGCGCTCGATCGCTCGGTCCGGCGGATAACCAGATTCCTGATCTCGCTCATGTCCTCCATCGCGAAGCGCACGCCTTCGCGGCCGAGCCCCGAGTCCTTCACCCCGCCATAGGGCATGTTATCGACGCGGTAGCTCGGCACGTCGTTGACGACGACGCCGCCGACTTCGAGCCGGTCCCATGCGTCGAGCGTCTTGAACAGGTCGCGGGTGAAGATGCCCGCCTGAAGCCCGAACTTGCTGTCGTTGACCTCGTCGAGCGCGGCGTTGAAGTCGCTGAATCTGGAGAGCAGCGCGACCGGACCGAACGCTTCCTCGCGGTAAGCCTTGGTGCTGTGCGGCGTGTTTTCGAGCAGGGTCGCCTCGAGCATCGCGCCCTCGCGCTTTCCGCCGCAGAGCAGGGTCGCGCCTGCGGCGACCGCTTCTTGTATCCAGGTGTCCAGCCGCGTCGCCTCCTTCACGTCGATCATCGGGCCGATGAAGACACCGCGTTCCTTCGGGTCGCCCGCAACGAGTGTCTTCGTTTTCGCCACCAGCATGTCGCGAAACGCGTCGTAGACGCGCTCGTGGATGATGATGCGCTGCACGCCGATGCAGCTCTGCCCCGACTGGTAGAAGGCGCCGAAGATGATGCGGTCGAGCGCGTCGTCGAGGTCGGCGTCATGATCGACGATCACCGCCGCGTTGCCGCCCAGCTCGAGCACGACCTTCTTCTTCCCCGCCTTCGCCTTCAAGTCCCAGCCGACGGCGGGCGAGCCCGTGAACGACAGCAGCTTGAGCCGGTCGTCCTCGGTGAACAGGTCCGCGCCGTCGCGGTGCGCGGGGAGGATCGAGAAGGCGCCTTTGGGCAAGTCGGTCTCCGCGAGCACCTCGCCCATGATGATCGCGCCCAAGGGCGTGCGGCTCGCGGGCTTCATCACGAACGGACAGCCGACCGCGATGGCGGGCGCGATCTTGTGCGCGGCGAGGTTCAAAGGGAAGTTGAACGGCGAAATGAAGCTGCACGGCCCAATCGGGACGCGCTTCCAGATGCCCTGATAGCCGCGCGCGCGCGCCGAAATGTCGAGCGGCTGGACCTCGCCCGTGATCCGCACCGATTCCTCCGCCGCGATGCGGAAGGTGTCGATCAGGCGGCCGACCTCGCCCTCGCTGTCCTTGATCGGTTTTCCCGCCTCGACGCACAGCGCATAGGCAAGCTCGTCGAAGCGCGCCTTGAAGCGGTCGACGCAGTGCTGGAGCACCGCCTGCCGCTCATAGGCGGCGAGCTTCGCCATCGGCTCGGCGGCGTCGACCGCGGCGGCGATGCCCGCGTCGATCGTCGCCGCGTCGGCCTGCGCGCAACGGAACGCGACTTTTCCGGTGAACTTGTCGGTGACTTCTAGGTCGGTGTTCGGCTGCTTCGCCTCGTTCGCGAGATAGAGGGGGTAGACGTCTTTTAGCATCGTCATCACACCGCCTTCGCCAGATCCTTGATGTCCTTGTTCAAAATCCGGTCGTTGTCGGCATAGTCGACCGGGCAGTCGATCAGATGGACGCCGGGCGTCGACAGGCATTCTGCGAGCAGCTTGGGCAGATGCTCGCCCGATTCCACACGGTGCCCGTGCGCGCCGTAAGCCTCGGCATATTTGACGAAATCTGGATTGCCATAGGTCAGGCCCCAGTCCTTGAAGCCCATGTTCGCCTGCTTCCAGCGGATCATGCCGTAGCTGTCGTCGCGCAGGATCAGCACGGTGAGGTTGAGCTTCAGGCGGACCGCGGTCTCCATCTCCTGGCTGTTCATCATGAAGCCACCGTCGCCGCAGATCGCCATGACCTTGCGATCGGGATAGACCATCGCCGACATCATTGCGGAAGGGAGTCCCGCGCCCATCGTCGCGAGCGCGTTGTCGAGCAGCACGGTGTTGGGCCGGTAGGCGGTGTAGCCGCGCGCGAACCAGATCTTGTAGACGCCGTTGTCGAGGCAGATGATCCCGTCCTCGGGCATCGCCGCGCGAACCTGCTGGACCAGATAGGGCGGGTAGATCGGAAAGCGCCCGTCGCCGCAGATGCTCGCGGTGTGGTCGAGCTCGGCTTTTCGCGCCTTGAGCATCAAGTCGAAGTTCCACGCCGGGTTCGGCACGATCGCTTCCTTGATCTGCCAGATCGCGTTGGCGATGTCGCCGATCACCTCGACCTGCGGGAAATAGACCGGATCGACCTCGGCCGAACGCATCGAGATGTGGATCACCTCGGTCCCGCCGCGCGCCATAAAGAACGGCGGCTTTTCGATCACGTCATGGCCGATATTGACGATCAGGTCAGCGCTCTCGACCGCGCGGTGGACGAAGTCGCCGGCGGAAAGCGCCGCGCAGCCGACGAACTTTGGATGACGCTCGTCGATCACGCCCTTGCCGAGCTGCGTGGTCAGGAACGGGATGCCGGTCTTTTCGACGAGTTCCCTGAGCATTTTCGACGTCATCGTCCGGTTCGCGCCCGCGCCGACGACGAGGATCGGCGATTTCGCCGCCTGAAGCTTCGCGGCCGCCGCCGCAACCGCCTTGGGATCGGCCGAGGGACGGCGCGCGACGCTGCGCTGAAGCGGCGTCGAATCGGTCTGCTCCTCGGCGATGTCCTCGGGGAATTCGAGGTGCGTCGCGCCCGGTTTTTCCTCTTCGGCGAGGCGGATCGACTCGCGCACGCGGCTCGGGATGTTGTCCGCGCTCGCCAGCTGGTGCGTATATTTGGTAATCGGCGCCATCATCGAGACGACGTCGAGAATCTGGAAACGGCCCTGCTTCGATTTCTTGATCGGCTTTTGCCCGGTGATCATCAGCATCGGCATGCCGCCGAGCTGAGCGTAAGCGCCCGCGGTGACGAAGTTGGTCGCGCCCGGCCCGAGCGTCGCGAGGCACACCCCCGTTTTGCCTGTGTGCCGCCCATAGGTCGCGGCCATGAAGCCCGCCCCTTGCTCGTGCCGCGTCAGGATCAGCTTGATCCTGGTGGAGCGCGACAGGCTGTCGAGAAAGTCGAGATTCTCCTCGCCGGGGACGCCGAAGATATATTCGACGCCCTCTTCCTCGAGGCACTGGATGAAGAGATCGGAGGCCTTGGTCATGCGTCGCGTGTCCCCCTGTGCGAGGCGATGTTTCCTGGGTGCGACCTTATCGTTGCGCCCGGCGCTATCAGTATCCTAGCGCAAGGTCCACGCGGTTGGCGAGCGGTTCGCCGCGACGCCAGCGATCGAGATTGGCGAGGAACCGTTCGGCGGCGCGCACGAACATCCGGTCCTGCGCCTGCCCCGATAAATGCATCGTGATATGGGCGTTGGGAAGCGCCCAGAGCGGATGATCGCGCGGAAGCGGTTCGGGGGTCATCACGTCGAGAAAGGCGGCGGCGATTTGCTTCCCGGTGAGCGCCTCGACCAGCGCGTCCTGGTCGATCACCGATCCGCGCGCGATGTTGATGAGGACGGCGGACGGCCTCATCGCCGCGATCTCCGCACGGCCGATCATGCCGTCGGTTTCGGGTGTAGCGGGCACCGCGATGATCACCCAGTCGAAGTCGCCGAGCCGCGCGCGCCAGTCGTTCGGGCCGAGTGCATCTGCGCCGGGCGTGCGGCGGACCTTGACGACCTCGACGTCGAACGCGGCAAGACGAGTCGCGACGAGACCGCCGATCGCGCCCGCGCCGAGCAGCAGCGCCTTGCTTCCGGCCAGCTCGACCTTGCCTGGTGAGGTCGGCAGCCACTCGCGCCGGTCGCGCGCGCGGACGACATCGTCATAGCCCTTGGCGACGGTAAGCATTCCCATCACGACATACTCGGCGATGGTGATCGCGTTGATTCCCGCGCCGTTGGTGTAGACGACGCCGCGCTTGCGAATCTGGTCGAGCGGCATGCCGTCGACGCCGGCGTACAGCGAGTTCAGCCATTTCAGCCCGGACGCCTCGGCGATCGCGGCGACCATGTCGTCCTTGTCGTACATGTCGAACCAGCCGATCTCCGCGCCGGGCGCGAAGTCGATCGCTTCCTGCTTCGTCGCGAACCAGAGGACGTCGAGCCAATCGGGCAACCGCGCTTCAAGCAGGGGGCGGACGGGGGCGGGGAGGGTAGCGGTGGTCATCGTTTTTCCCGTCACCCCAGCGAAGGCTGGGGTCCATCGAGCTATCGGCGAGGGGATCGACGGATGGCAAGGGGCGATAGGCCCCAGCCTTCGATGGGGCGACGGCTAGAGGTCGATCTTCCATTCCCATCCCAGCGGATCGCCGTCCATCGCCTCGACGCCCGCCGCCGCGAGTTCGTCGCGGATGCGGTCCGAGGTCGCGAAGTCCTTCGCCGTGCGCGCGGCCTTGCGC
>JACDGO010000129.1 GCA_013821585.1 Sphingomonadaceae bacterium | reverse complement strand
CCGACCCTGATATACATTCGCGGCGCACTTCCCCTCTCCCTAACCCTCTCCCCGCAAGCGGGAAGAGGGAACTTACGCCCCCGGCAATTCCAATATCCGCTTCGCGACGACGCCGAGCATGATCTCGCTCGTCCCGCCCTCGATCGAGTTCGCCTTGGTGCGCAGCCAGCCGCGCGCTTTCGCGCCGCCGCTCTTGCCTTCCCATTCGAGCGCGTCGGAGCCGCCTGCCGCCATGATCAGCTCGTGGCGGCGCTTGTTGAGTTCGGTGCCCGCGTATTTCATCATATTGGGCTGCGCGGGGTGGCCCTTGCCCGCCTTCATCTCGTCGATGAAGCGCTCGCTCATCGCGCGGAAGGCCATCACGTCGACATCGAAGTTCGCCATGTCGGCGCGCAGCACCGGCTCGTCCCCGGCGACCGTTTTGAATTGCGCGCCGATCGACATCATGTCGGTGCCGAGCCCGCCGCCCGAGATCATCTCGCGCTCGTGGCCCAAGAGATATTTGGCGACATCCCAGCCGCGGTTCACGTCGCCGACGATCTGCTCCTTGGGCACGACGACATCATCGAAAAAAGTCTCGCAGAAGGGAGAATTGCCTGAAATCAACAGGATAGGCTTGGTCGAAACCCCCGGCGTCGCCATGTCGAACAACAGGAAGCTGATGCCCCTGTATTTGTCGTTCTTGTCGGTGCGGACGAGGCAGAAGATCCAGTCGGCTTTGTCGGCATAGCTCGTCCAGATCTTCTGGCCGTTGACGATCCAGTGATCGCCCTTGTCCTCGCCGAAAGTCTGAAGCGAAACGAGGTCGCTGCCCGATCCCGGCTCCGAATAGCCCTGGCACCAGCGGATTTCGCCGCGCGCGATTTGAGTGAGGTAATGTTTCTTCTGCTCCTCGGTCCCGAACTTCAGGAGCGCCGGCCCGAGCATCCAGATGCCGAAGCTCGACAGCGGCGAGCGGCATTTGAGTGCGGCCATTTCCTGTCGCAGAATTTTGGTCTCCTCGGGCGAAAGCCCGCCGCCGCCGTATTCCTTGGGCCAGTCGGGGACGGTCCAGCCCTTCGCGGCCATCGCGTCCATCCACTGCTTCTGCGCGGCGTTTTTGAAGGTCGGGTTACGTCCGCCCCAGCAGGCATCGGTTTCCTCACGCACCGGCTCGCACATTTCGGCCGGGCAGTTCGCCTCCAGCCACACGCGCGTTTCGGCGCGGAATTGCTCCAGATCGGCCATGCGAGTCTCTCCCAGTCGCCGAGGATTATGGCCGCGCGGCGCGCCTGCGCAAGCGCGATCGGCGGCGGCTCGGATTCCGTAGCGGCGTTCGGCGCGCGTTGACGCGCCCCCGCCTTCGTGCCTTTCTCGGCCAATGATCGAAAAGGTTCCGTTGACCGCCTCTTCCGCCCGCGTGCCGCTTTCCGCCAAGCTCGCCTATGGCGCGGGCGCGATCGCCTACGGGATCAAGGACAATGGGTTCCAGGTCTTCCTGCTGATCTTCTACAATCAAGTCGTCGGACTTCCGGCGGGGCAGGTAGGCGCGGCGATCCTGATCGCGCTCCTGCTCGACGCATTCATCGACCCGGCGGTCGGCGTGCTCAGCGACCGCACCGACACGCGCTGGGGACGGCGGCATCCGTGGCTTTATGCATCGGCGCTGCCGATCGCCATCGCCTGGGTGATGATGTGGAACCCGCCGGCGGCATCGCACGGCCTGCAGTTCGTTTATCTCGTCGGCGTCGCTACTACGGTGCGATTCGCCATTTCGACGAATGAAGTGCCGTCGATCGCGCTCGTGCCCGAGATGACGCGCGATTATCACGAGCGCACGGTCGTCCTTCGCTACCGCTATCTGTTCGGCTGGGCGGGCGGGCTCGCGATGCTCGTGCTCGCCTATGGCGTGCTGCTCGCGCCGCAGGGGGGGCAGGCGGGACCGCTCGTCGGTCAAGGCTATCATCGCTACGGGCTTATTGGCGCGGGCTTCATGGCGCTGACCGTGCTGTTGTCGGCGCTCGGCACGCATCGCCGCTATGCAAAGCGCTCCCCGCATACGACGCCGCGCGAACCGCTGCGCGCGACATTGGCGGGGATGCGGCGGACGCTTTCGAACCCCGCCTTCCTGATCCTGATGGGCGCGTGCGTGTTCGCCTTCGCCAGCCAGGGCGTGACCTTCGCCATGTCGAACTATCTGCTGACGTTCGTCTGGCGTTTTTCCGCGGGCGATTTCTTCATCTATTCGCTGGTGCTTTTCGCGGGCGTCGTACTCGCCTTCTTCTTCGTCACCGCGCTGTCGGCATGGCTCGGCAAGAAGGAAGCGGCGGCGTCATGCGCGCTTCTCGCCGCCGGGATCGGCACGATACCCTATTGGCTGCTGCTTGGCGGCGTACCGGTCAGTCCGTCATTGTTTCTCCTTCTTGTCGGCGTCGCCACGGCGTTCGGCGTCGCGGTGATGATCACGGCGGGCTCGATGGTCGCCGACGTGGTCGAGGCGTCGCAGGCTGAGACGGGGCGGCGCGAGGAAGGGCTGTTCGCGGCGGGCTATTTCTTCATGCAGAAAAGCGTGACCGGCATCGGCATCTTCGTGTCGGGCGTGATCCTGAGCGCGGTCGGCTTTCCCGCCAACGCCGTGCCGGGGCGGGTCGACGCCGGTGTGCTCGACCGGCTGGTGCTGATCTACGCGGTGCTCATCATCCTGTTCGCGATTCTTTCCGCGTGGCTTTTCATGCGCTTTCCGTTCGGCCGCGCCGAGCACGATGCGCGGCTGGCCGCGCTTGCCGTAGCGTCGGGCGAAGGGGGCTAGGCAAAGCGCTTTTGGCGGCGGCATAGCGGCGTAAAGAGGAGGCGCGCGCGATGGACTTCGACCCGACCGAGCGGCAGAGCTATTGGCGCGACCGCGTGCGTGACCATATGCAAGCGCACGTCTTCCCCCGCCAGCAAGACTATTACGACCAGCAGGCCGAAGGCGAGCGCTGGAAAATCCTTCCCGTCGTCGAGGAGGAAAAGGCGCGCGCGAAGGCGGTGGGCATCTGGAATCTGTTCATGCCGCCGGGCTCGGGCCAGGCGCATGTCGACGACAGCTTCGAGTTCGACGGCCCCGGCCTGACCAACCTCGAATACGCGCTTTGCGCCGAGGAGATGGGCCGCGTCGGCTGGGGCAGCGAGGTGTTCAACTGCTCGGCGCCCGACACTGGCAACATGGAAGTGCTCCATCGCTACGGCACGCGCGAGCAGAAGGATGAGTGGCTGAAACCGCTGATGGAGGGCGAAATCCGCTCGGCCTTTCTGATGACCGAGCCCGCTGTCGCTTCTTCCGACGCGACCAACATCGAGACCGCGATCCGGCGCGACGGCGACGACTACGTCATCAACGGCGTCAAATGGTGGTCGAGCGGAGCCGGCGACCCGCGCTGCAAGATCGCGATCGTCATGGGCAAGACCGATTTCGAGGCGCAGCGCCATTCGCAGCAATCAATGGTGTTGATGCCGCTCGACACGCCGGGGGTGACGATTCTGCGTCACTTGCCCGTGTTCGGCTACGACGACGCGCCGCACGGGCATATGGAGATCGAGCTCAAGGACGTGCGTATCCCCGCGTCGAACATGCTGCTCGGCGAAGGGCGCGGGTTCGAGATCGCGCAGGGGCGTTTGGGGCCTGGGCGCATTCATCATTGCATGCGGACGATCGGGGTGGCGGAGGTCGCGCTCGAGAAGATGGCGCGACGGCTGCTTTTGCGCGTCGCGTTCGGCAAGCGCATCGCCGACCATAGCGTGTGGGAGCAGCGCGTGGCGGCGGCGCGGATTGACATCGAGATGTGCCGGCTGCTGTGCCTCAAGGCCGCCGACATGATGGACCGGATCGGCAACAAGTCCGCCGCCGCGGAGATCGCGATGATCAAGGTCGCCGCGCCGAACATGGCGCTGCGCATCATCGACGACGCGATCCAGGCTTATGGCGGCGCGGGCGTGACGACCGACCCCGGCCTCGCCATCGCCTATGCGCACCAGCGCACCTTGCGTCTCGCCGACGGGCCCGACGAAGTGCACAACCGCGCGATCGCGCGGCTCGAGTTCGGGAAATACGCCTCGAAATGAAGGCCGCCGTCCTCCACGAAGTGAAGACGCCGCTCGCCATCGAGGATGTCGCGATCACGACGCCCGGCCCGCGCGAAATCCTGATCCGCACCGCCGCGGTCGGCGTGTGCCGGTCGGACCTGCACTTCATCGACGGCGTCTATCCCTATCCACTGCCGACGATCCCCGGTCACGAAGCGGCGGGCGTGGTCGAGGCGGTCGGTAGCGAGGTGCGGCGGATCAAGGTCGGCGATCATGTGGTCACCTGCCTCAGCGCGTTCTGCGGCGCGTGCGAGCATTGCGTGACCGGGCATTTGTCGTTGTGCACCGATCCGAGCGTGCAGCGCGGGCCCGACGCGGCGCCCAAGCTGACGCTTGGCGGAAAGCCGGTGAACCAGTTCCTCAACCTCTCCGCCTTCGCCGAGATGATGCTGGTCCACGAGAACGCGGCGGTGACGATCGACCGCGACATGCCGCTTACCCAAGCCGCGCTGATCGGCTGCGCGGTGACGACCGGTGCGGGCGCGGTGTTCAACGACTGCCGGATCAGACCGGGCGAGAGCGTCGCGGTGATCGGCTGCGGCGGCATCGGCCTCGCCGCGATCAACGCCGCCAGGATCGCAGGCGCAGGGCGCATCATCGCGATCGACCCGCTCGAATCGAAGCGCTCGCTGGCGATGAAGCTCGGCGCGACAGACGCGTTCGATCCCGGCATGGACAAGGCGCATCAGGCGATCGTCGAGGCGACGGGCGGCGGCGTCCATCACGCGATCGAGGCGGTCGGCCGCCCCGCGTCCGCCGAGCTTGCGTGGAATATCCTAAGGCGCGGCGGGCAGGCGGTGATCGTCGGCATGATCCCGCCCGGCCAGAATGTTTCTATTCACGGCCCGACCTTCCTTCAGGGCAAGGGCATCAAGGGCTCGCTGATGGGTTCGAACCGCTTTCCGGTCGATCTGCCGCGATTGGTCGACTTCTATCTCAAAGGCCAGCTCGACCTCGACTCGATCATCGCCGAGCGCACCGACCTGAATGGTATCAACGATGCGGTCGACAAGCTGCGCCAAGGCGACGCGGTGCGCAGCGTGGTGGTGTTCGGCTGATGGTCGACGCTTCGAAGAGCATGGTCGGCACGATCGCGGTGCCGGAGAAGGACCGGCTCGACGAGGCGCGGCTGTCCGAATGGATGGACGCGAATGTCGAAGGATTCGCGGGGCCGCCGGTGCTTTCCAAATTCGCGGGCGGGCAGTCGAACCCGACCTATCGCATCGACAGCCCGTCGGGCGCGTATGTGCTGAGGCGCAAGCCGTTCGGGCCGCTGCTTCCCAGCGCGCATGCGGTCGATCGCGAGTATAAGGTGATTGCGGGGCTTTATCCCACCGACTTTCCCGTTGCGCGGCCATATGCGCTATGCACCGACGAGGGCGTGATCGGCAGCTGGTTCTACATCATGAGACTGGTCGAGGGGCGCACCCTTTGGGACGGGGCGCTGCCCGGCCTCGCCCCCGCCGAGCGGACCGCGACCTATCATGCGATGATCGACACGCTCGCCGCGCTTCACAACACCGACTATGAGGCAGCGGGGCTCGGCGACTTCGGCAAGCCCGGCAATTATTTCGAACGCCAGGTCGGCCGCTGGACCAAGCAATACCGCGCCGCCGAGACCGAGCCCATGGAGGCGATGGAGCGGCTGATCTACTATCTCCCGCGCACCATCCCCGAACAGACGCGCACCAGCATCGTCCACGGCGATTTCCGCATCGACAACATGATCTTCGCGGCGGAAGCCCCGCGCGTGCAGGCGGTGCTCGACTGGGAGCTGTCGACACTCGGCGATCCGCTCGCCGATTTTTCCTATCTGCTGATGAACTGGGTGACCGAGCCCGAGGGACGATCGGGCGTGATGGGACTGACGGGGCCGGAGACCGGCATCCCGACGATCGAGCAGGCGGTCGAGCGCTATTGCGCCACGACGGGCCGTGACGGCGTGCCCGACCTCAACTGGTATTTCGCCTATAACCTGTTCCGCCTCGCGGGCATCGTGCAGGGAATCAAGAAGCGCGTGATCGATGGCACCGCATCGTCGGCGCACGCCGCCGAAATGGCGAAGCGCGTGCCGCGGCTGGCCGAGGCTGCGTGGGGATTCGCGCGGAAGGCGGGAGCGGAATGAGCCAGTTCGACATGACCGGCAAGGTTGCGGTGATCACCGGGTCGTCGCGCGGC
>JACDGO010000128.1 GCA_013821585.1 Sphingomonadaceae bacterium | reverse complement strand
GCCGCGCTCTCGAGGCCGATCTCGAGCGCGGCGGCCTTGCCGGCGACTGTCTGATCTGGCGTTTCCGCGCGGCGGGCGGGACCGACATGATCGCGCAGTCGCTCGCCGCATTGAGCGGCGACTGGGGCGACCGGCTGGGCGAAGCGGGCGTCATGGCGGCGCTCATCGGCGGCGAGGGGCGCATCAGGGTCGCCAATCGCCCGCTCGTCATGCGCGCGACCGGCCGCGCCGAAGCGCCGATTTCCGGGCGCGATTTCGTGACCTTGCTGACTTCGGACAGCCACGGCAACGTCCGCTTCGCGCAGGAGGGGCTGCTCGGCACGCCGTTGCGCCTGCTCCAGATTCCGCTCGAAACCGGGCGCGACGACGGCGTGCGGCTGATCATCCTGCTCGACGAGGATGTCGCGGGCGGAGGCGCGGGGGCCGACGGGACGCTCCAGACCTTGCTCTCGATGCTCCCGCTCGGCCTTGCGCTCGCCGACCGTGACGGGCGCTTTCTCTACCTCAACAAGGCGTTCGCGCGCGCGGCGGGCGTGCCAGCGGGATCGACGCCTGTCTATCCGGGCGACCTCGTCATTCGCGAGGACAAGGCGGCGGTGGCCGAAGCGGTGCGCCGCTACGCCGCCGGACAGGGAGCTTCGGGCGACATGGCGGTCCGCCTTCGGGAACGTCCCGATGAGCCGGTCGCGCTGACCATCGCCGGCGCGCGCGGACTGGGCGAGGCGGCGGTGCTCCTGAGCCTCAAGGACAACAGCGAGGAATCGCGGTTGAAGCGCGAGGTCGCCCAGGCGACCAAGATGCAGGCGGTCGGGCAGCTGGCGGGCGGTGTCGCGCATGATTTCAATAACATATTGACCGCGATCATCGGCCACTGCGACCTGATGCTGATGCGCCACACGCCCGGCGACAGCGATTACGACGACATCCAGCAAATCCGTATCAATTCGAACCGCGCGGCGGGGCTGACGCGGCAATTGCTCGCCTTCTCGCGCCAGCAGACGCTGCGCCCGCAGGTGCTCCAGTTGCCGGACGTCGTCTCCGAAGTGACCAATCTGCTCCAGCGGCTGCTCGGCGAGACGGTGACGCTCGTCATTAAGCACGGGCGCGGGCTGGGGGCGGTGCGCGCCGATCCGGGGCAGCTCGAACAGGTGCTCGTCAACCTCGCGGTCAACGCGCGCGACGCGATGGAGGCGAAGGGCGGCAAGGGCGGCACGCTGACGCTCCAGACCTATGCGGTGAGCGCCGCCGACGTGCGCAAGCTCGGCTCGGACGTGCTGCCCGTCGCCGACTATACCGCGATGAGCCTGACCGACACGGGCACCGGCATCCCGCCCGAGCTGATCGCCAAGATCTTCGAGCCGTTCTTCACCACCAAGGAAGTGGGCAAGGGGACGGGCCTCGGCCTTTCGACCGTCTACGGCATCGTCAAGCAGTCGAACGGCTTCATCTTCGCCGATTCGAAGCCGGGGAAGGGGACGAGCTTCGTCATCTACCTCCCGGTCCACGCGGCGGCGGAGACCAAGGCGATCGAGGCGGTGAAGCCGGCCGAGAAGCCCGCCGAGCTGTGGGGCAGCGGCACGATCCTGCTCGTCGAGGACGAGGACATGGTGCGCGCCGTCGCCGAACGCGCGCTGACGCGGCACGGCTACACCGTGCTGACCGCGGCGCAGGGCGAGGAGGCGCTGGAGATACTCGGCGGGGAACAGGCGATCGACCTGCTGATCTCCGACGTCGTCATGCCGACGATGGACGGCCCGACGCTCGTCCGCCAGGCGCGCAAGCTCTATCCCGACCTGCCGATCCTGTTCATGTCGGGCTATGCCGAAGAGCAGCTCAGGCGCTCGATCGACCTCGACCATGTTTCGTTCCTGCCCAAGCCCTTCTCGGTCAAGCAGCTCGCCGAGGCGACGCGTGCGGCGCTGGAAGGGATACACGCCAAATAAATGGCGTTATTATACTTGACGTACCCATTTGCGGAACGTAAGGTGACTCCACGATAGGAGTTCGACCGATGGCATCCGCCCTTTCCGCCAAGCACTTTCACGATGAAGCCGCCGCCTACGCCTACGTCGAGGCGCGGATTTGGCCGAACGGCCCGAGCTGCCCGCATTGTGGCGGCGTGGAGCGCATCGGCCTTATGGGCGGCAAGTCCACCCGCGTCGGCCTCTACAAGTGCTACCAGTGCCGCAAGCCCTTCACCGTGAAGATCGGAACCATCTTCGAGGCGTCGCACGTCGCACTGCATATCTGGTTGCAGGCGATGTATCTGATCGCCGGTAGCAAGAAGGGCATTTCGAGCAACCAGCTTCACCGCACCCTTGGCGTCACCCTCAAGACCGCCTGGTTCATGTCGCATCGCATCCGCGAAGCAATGCGCCCGTCCAATGAGACTCCGATGGGCGGCCTTGGCGCTATCGTGGAGTCCGACGAGACTTTCATCGGCCGCGAGCCTGACATGCCTGTGAAGCGGGCGTTCTATCACAAGATGAAAGTGCTCGCGCTTGTCGATCGCTCTACCGGGCGTTCGCGCGCCATGGTGGTGGACAGCCTGCGCATTCCGGACATGCAGCCGATCTTGCTCGCCAACATTCACCCGCTTTCGAAGCTCTACACCGATGAAGCGCAGCACTATCGTTCCATTGGTCGGTTCTTCTACGGGCATGAGGGCGTGAACCACAGCGCCGGGGAGTATGTCCGGGGCAAGGTCCATACCAACACCATCGAAGGCTATTTCAGCATCTTCAAGCGGGGGATGAAGGGCGTCTATCAGCATTGCGCGAAGAAGCATCTTCACCGCTATCTCGCCGAGTTCGATTTCCGCTACAGCAATCGCGTCGCGCTCGGCTATAACGACGCCGACCGTAGCGATGCGATGTTGCTCGGCGTCGTCGGCAAGCGTTTGACCTATCAATCAGCTAATCGGGGACGGTGAGGCTCGTGCCAAAGAAAAAGCAGATCGAGCCGCCCGACGAGCAGAGCAGGCGTTTCGTGGAAGACGCACAGCGGATGATCGACGCTGGCGAACTAAGCCCCACAGAGGCCGATGAGGCGCTTGATCAGCTCGTGCGTAAACAGAAGGGCTCGAGCCCAAAATAGCTCGAAAGGGCTCGAGCCCTCCTATCCGTTTGCGATGAGTCCGGCAGCCGTGAGAAGTTTGTCGCGGTGGGTTTGATAGATTGTAGAGCCAGCCACGTTCGGGTCGTTCGCGGTCAGAAGCGCATACAGTTCGATACCTGGGGACGGCTGACCCAGCAGGCGCACCGCTAGGCCGTCTAGGCCAGTCTGGGTGGTAGAGGTGATGTGGGCGGAAGCATTTCGCATCGTCCGAAGGCCGCCGAGTTCGCTGAAAATCGCGGCGATATGGGGCTGAAACGGCGCCCCTTGATCGAAATACAGAGCGGCTATCTTGTCAATCGGCGTCCAAAAGGGGCTCTGACGCAGTTTTGATGATCGTCGTCATGTCGCTCCGATCAGCCTGGCCTGGAGAAGGTCGAGTTTCCCGCGGCCGTACATCTGACGTTTGACCAGCTTAAGCTTGGTGATTTGCCCCTCGGTCTGGCCGTTCGACCATGGGGTGACGACGGCGGCGCGAACCGCGGCAATATCCCTGGCGACACCGCTTGCGAACGATGCGACCAGGCTGGCGCGTGCTCGGGCTATCCATGGATCAAGATCGGCGCCCGCTTTCCGCCGGATCATGGCATGGAAGCCTTCGATGATCTGGCGTGCCTCGACAAGCGATGGCACACCGGTTTCGACGGCGGCGACGGTGAGCGTTTCTGCCTTGGAGAGATCATTGCGGTCGATCGTCATCAACCGTGCGATGGTTCTGGCTGACGGCACGCGGTGGAGCGTGTCGGCATCGAGCTTCTCGGCGCGCCGTCGCCGTGTTGCCCACTCCGTCACGACCCGGAGCGATCCGCGGAAGCCCTGCGCCTGCAACGCACGCCATAGCGCTGCGCCGTTCTGACGACCTGCCGCCCACTCACGATCGAGCCATGGCAGATAGGCTTCAAGGGAGGTCTCCCGCGTTCTGAACACGTCACTGCGTTCACCGCGCAGTACCTGCCTCACCGTGCCGCGACTGTGCCCGGTGCGCCGAACGATCTCCTTGATCGCAACCCCGTCCTTGGAGAGCGCGAGGATCGCCGCATTGGTCTCCTCCCGGTGAAGATACCCTTCGTACTGGAGCCGCTCGGCGGCCGTAAGCAGTTCGGGCTTGATCGTCATCGCGCCGATGGCGCATCGGATCTGTCGCATCGACCGCCGCACCGCGTCGAGGAAGGCGCGGCTCGCGTTTTCCATGAGATGCCAGCGGTCGGCGACCTGCACGGCGTGCGGAAGGGCCTTCGCCGCGGCGCGGGCGTAAGCGCCGCCGCGATCGCGTGCAATGATTGCCACCTGCGGCTGCTCCGCTAGCCATGCCTGGGCGGTCGCGGGTTCCCGGTCCGGCAACAGGCGGATCGGCCGGCGCCGTTCGAGGTCGCAGATGATCGTGCCGTACCGTTGGTTGCGCCGCCATGCCCAGTCATCGATACCGATCACCGTTGGCGCAGGAGACGGTGGGCAACCCCGACGACGGACGACACGAAGCAGCGTATCATTGCTGACCGGCAGCATGAGACGCCGCGCAAAGCTCGCAGCAGGTCGACCGCCAAGGGCGAGACCAAGGTGATGAACGAGCTCCTCCAGACGACCGGTGCGCCGTGCCCAGGGCGCCACCACGCCATTGGCGAAGCGTTCGGCGAAGATCCTTTGGCCGCATCGTACAGCTTCGCAGCGAAAGCGGCGGACATCCACCATCAGTTTCACAGGCCGGGCCGCCAAGGGCAGGTCCGAGATCTGGCGGCGATAGCGGCTGTGGACGCGGCCACTGACACTGCCGCACCGTGGACACCGGCTCGTAGGCGAAGTGCTGCGGACCAGGATCGTCGCACCGTCGTCGGTGATCGACGACGAAACAATCGCGAAGCCCGGTGGGATCACCGAGGATGGCTGAAGCGCTTTCTGCATGGCGTTCCTCCCAGTCCGGAAACCGCCATCACTTAACCCGCAAATTTCATCAAAATTGAGTCAGAGCCCTTTTTGCACGCCGATCCACACGGCTATCTTTCTGACCCTATCGTGGTTGCCGTAGTCGAAATATTTGTTGGCCCCGATGATCATGCCCTTGGCTGCGGCGACATTGGGTGGGCTAGCAAACTTGTGGGTCGCGTTGCCATTGATGGTCGGCGCGCCGCACAGCAAAGCCGCCAGAATGTCCTCGAGGAAGGCCTCCCAACCGATAAACAGATTGAGGAAAGCGGCGACCGTGATTTGCTTCCTATCAGCCTCGGGCAGAAGTTGGTTGCCGTTACCGTCCAGTTGGTGAGCATTTGCGATAAGGCTGTCGCATTGCGCCGCCGCCGCCGTAAACGCCGCCAATGCCGCTGCGACTGGCACAGGATCAGGCCATTAAATCCAACAGGAAGCGGGCTCGAGCCTCTCTTGAGGACTGGTCGGTCGTTGCTCGGCGGCTGTTGTTCAGAAATGCGCTCTCCGCGGCCTCGAGGGCGTTCAAATCGGCGGGCAGAACCAGAAATAATTCCTCCACCCGCTCCAGCCCGTTCCTCGCGGTGGCGATTTGCTGATCAGTCTCGAGCGGCGGGCGGCCATGAGCGAAGTCCGTCAATCCAAATCTACTGTGATAGACCGCCGTAAACAGCGAATAGAACAGGAATGGACGGCTGAACTCTGATCCCTTTAATCCCATCGGAAACAATTGACCGATAACACCCATCGTCTGGTCGAATCTATCTTCAAGCGCAACAATGTCGTGGTGGAAGTTATTCTCATATGCTTTATACGCCGGTTTGATTCTCTTTTTTGCCTTGATGCCTTCAATCTGCGCGATTAGAAGCTCTGCGACGAGACTGACCTCGCCCATTCTAAGTATCTCTTTCGGAGTAAGAATTGCGTTTGCAGTCCAAAACTCCGTATACTTGCGACCAAGGTGGTCTGCTAAGCTCTTGAATGGCCCAAAATATTGGGCGTTAAGCTTTTCTTGGTCATTGAGGATCACCGCATAAGAATTCAGTCGGCTGAATATGTCTAGGACTTCTGTGTCCGGGAGATTTATGAGCAGATCGACCGCGATTTCGTAGCTCAATATCTGCCCTTGCACTACTTCAGGCAGCTGGCTGAATCGCAGCCCACGAAACTCTTGGTTGTGCGCCTTCGTGATGACGAACCCGTCCCTGAGAGCCCGATTCAAAAGTTTATCAGGCCCAGCAATATCTTGCGAGTCTTCGGGTAAGGATGCGCACATTTGCGATATAGGCCCAGGC
>JACDGO010000127.1 GCA_013821585.1 Sphingomonadaceae bacterium | reverse complement strand
TTCGAGGACGACGAGCTTGTTCGCTTCGGGCGGCAAGCGGCCGAGGCGCTTGGCGAGGTCGGCGACGTCGTTGTGACGGAAGCGGACGATCTCGGCGTTGCCCAAAAAGCAGCCGTCGTAGATCGACGCATGGCTGTCGGCGTCGAGGACGACATAGTCGCCCTTGCCCGCGAGCGTCGAGATCATGCCGAGGTTCGCCTGATATCCGGTTGAGAACACCATCGCGAATTGCGTGCCGTAGAATTCCTTCAGCGCCTCCTCGCACTCGCGGTGCCCTTGATAGGTGCCGTTGAGCACCCGGCTCCCGGTCGTCCCCGCGCCAAATTCGTCGAGCGCGTCCTTCCCCGCCTGGACGACATCGGGGTCGAAGGTCATGCCCATATAGTTGTAGGTGCCGAGCAGGATCGTCTCCTTGCCCTTGATGATCGCGCGCGTCGGCGAGAGAACGCGCTCCATCACGATCGAAAACGGATCGCGCACCCCGGTGTCGAGCAACGCCTGCCGCTCGGCGATCAGCGGGTCGAACTTGGTGAAGAGGTCGGTCATGCCGCAGACTTTCCGCAAGCCGGCGCACGATCCAGCGACGCGATGAAGAGCGCCGTCGCCGCGTAGAAGGCGAAGCGGATCGCGATCTCGCCGGTCGCAGCGGGGAGCAGCGCCGCGACCGCGAACACGACCAGGAGGGCGGAAAGGGCGACGCGCCGGAGCGAAGGTATAAGGAACATAAGCGCTGCTGCGGCCTCGATTGCGGCAATGACTATGAGACGACCTTGGCATGGCCATGATGGCCGTTTGAAGGCGACAACAAGGTCTGAACGCTCGATATCGCAATGAAGCCGGCGAATATGGCGCGGAAGCGGCCGAGGCGGCGATCGGTACCGCTCATCATTAAGCCGATCGATCGGGCAGGAGGAAGGTAGACCGCGCCATTCCCGACTCGAGCCGCGCCTCGCTATAGTGCCGCGCGAGAATGCCGCGCTGGAAAAGGTCGGGATTCTCGGCGGCGAACCGTTCCGCGTCACGCTTCGGGTTTTCGGCGACGCGTTCGGCGATGATCGCAAGGAAGGCGATCGTCATCGTCTCGTGATATGCGTCCGGCGCGCCCGCACGCGACGCCATGCGCTGAATCGCTCTCGAGTAGCGTACCGCCGAATCAGGGAAAGTACGGCGCGCGAGCATGGCGTGCGCCATCAGGACATGGTCGGCATGGCTGAATGCATCGGAAGGGGTCTCGCCAGCTTCGAAGCGCGCGAGGTCCGGCGGCGTCACAAGGCGTCTCATCCGCCTGCCTCGACCAGGGCATGGGCATCCGCCGCAGTCAAATCGAGTTCGTAAACGGCCTTTAGCTGCGCGATCCGCTCGAGCGTTTCGGGCGCGAACGGCGCCTTGCCCTCGAAGGCGTGGAGCATGACCCCTTCGATCAGTTCACCGAGAGACATGTCGAGCCGCTCCGCCAGCGCCTTCATGACCTTGACGATGCGCCGCTCGACGCGGACGCCCGTTTGGACACGATCGATAGTCTGCATGAAATTCTGTTACCAAGGTAACAACGGCAAGTCAACCGGAGAAAAGCGGCGACGTCACGTCCTGAGCTTCGCCACTGCATCGACGAGCTGGCCGACCGTTTCGATCTCGGCCTGCATGTTCATCGTGATCAGGATGTCGAACTCGTCCTCGACCGCCGCGACGAAGTCCATCACCGTCAGCGAATCCCATTCGAGGTCGCCGGCAAAGGTCGTCGCTTCGGTTAGCGGCACGGCCTTCTTGTTGAACGGCGCGATCTGCGCGGTGACGGTGTCGAAAATCTGCGCGCGGTCGGTCATGCCGGGTCCTTAACGGGTGCGCTTGTCGGTTGCCAAGCGATTGCGGCGGGAGTCGGGCGGGATTAGGACCATGACAAACGGGTGACGATCGCAAGACTTATCCACAGGAGGGCAGGCCGTTGAGCGAAGGGGAGTCGGAGGTTCGTCCGCAGCGGACGTTCGCGCCCAATGCGGCGAACGTCGTGCGCAATGTCCAGACGCTCCATGTCCAGCTCAGCGCGATGGCCGACCAGAAGGCGTCGATTCTGATGGCGTCGAGCTTCGTCATCTTCACCATCGCCATCAACCAGGCGAAGGGGCATATGCCGCCGCTGCCGCTGCTCGTGCTCGGCGCGTTCGCCTTCGCCTCGGCGGCGCTGACCGTGCTCGCGATCGTGCCGAAGACAAAGCTGCCGCCCGGAGCGCCGCTCGACCTGATGTTCTTCGGCTCCTTCTCGCACATCGCGCGCGACGAGTATGTCGACCGCTTCGTCGACGCGATGGCGGACGAGGAGACGATGCTGCGCACCGTCGCCGCGGACATTTACGCCAACGGCGTCATCCTGCGCCGCAAGAAATATCGCTTCCTCGAATACGCCTATCGCACCTTCCTGACCGGGCTCGTGTGTTCGGCGGCGGTGTTCGTGATCGAGCGGCTCTAGAGCAGATCTTGCCCGCGATACCAGGCAGCCGTCTGCGCCAGACCGTCCGGGGTCGCGATGGCCGGACTCCACAGTTCCACGGGAGGTCTCAGCGCCGGGTCGATTGTCCAGTCCGGGTGGCAGAAATAGCCCACCCGGTCCGGCGTCAGCTTGGCTTTGTCGCCGCGCGCGATCCTGTCGATCCGCGCGCCGAGGCGGAGCAGGGCGGGGGACATGTGTAGCCCGCGCGCCTTGCGCCCGACCGCGTCGCCGATCGCGCGAGCGAATTCGGCGTGGGTCCAGGCGCCCTCACGCCCGTCGTCGGCTTCGAACAGACCGCCTTCAGGCGCCTCGGCGAGCGCGACGATCAGCCGCGCGAGGTCGCCGGCGTGAATCACCGACAGCTTGCCGGGCGGCGGCAGCAGCACCAGCCCGCGCTTTGCCATCTGGAACAGCGCGAGCATGTCGGTGTCGCCGGGGCCATAGATCGCCGGCGGCCGCACCACGCGCCAGTCGAGGCCGGAGACGATCACTGCGTCCTCTGCGGCGCGCTTCGACGCGCCATAGTCCGACAGCCCGGGCTCGCGCGCGACGAGCGACGAGATGTGGACGAAGCGGCGCGCGCTGCCTCCTTCCGCCGCATGGAGCATCGCCACCGTGCCGAGCCGGTTGCCAGCGTCGAAACCTCTTGCATTTGGCGCGTTGACGACGCCCGCGACATGGATCGTCGCGTCCGCGCCTTCGCATAGCCGCGCGAGCGCCGTCTCGTTGTCGAGCGCGCCGTCGATCCAGACGACGCCTTCCGTCGCGGCGCGCGGGCGACGTGTCAGAGCGCGGACCGCGTGCCCGCCTTCGCGAAGCCGGCGCAGCACATGCCCGCCGACGAAGCCGGTTGCGCCGGTCAGCGCGACGATCACAGCCGCACCAAATGATCGCGGTGGATGACCGCAGCGCGCGGCGCATGGCCGAGCGTGCCGGCGATCGCGGCGGTCTTCAATCCCGCGATCCGCGCAACGTCGGCGGCGTCATATTCGCTGAGGCCGCGCGCGACCGCGACACCGCCGGAGCCGGCGACGTCGACGACGTCGCCGCGCCGGAATGTTCCGGAGGCGCCGGATACGCCGATCGCGAGCAGACTTGCGCCTGATTCCAAAGCCCTGAGCGCGCCATCATCGACGAAAATCGTGCCGCGAACGGTCAGGCGTCCGGCGAGCCATGCCTTGCGCGATTTTTGTCGCGCCGAAGCCACGAAGACTGTTCCGATTTTTCCGCTTTCGAACCGCCTGAGCGGATGGTCTTCGCGCCCCGAAGCGACGATCAGGTCCGCGCCCGCTCCGGTAGCAAGCCGCGCAGCGGCGATCTTCGACGCCATCCCGCCCGATCCCATGCTCGACGCCGAGCCCGTCGTCGCCATCGCGATCAAGTCCGTGTCGATCCGGGTAACGCGCTCGATTCGTTTGGCTTTCTGGTCGCGCGCGGGGTCGACGGTGTGGAGTCCGTCGACGTCCGAAAGCAGGATGACGAGCCGCGCGCCCGCTGCCGCCGCGACCCGCGCGGCGAGCCGGTCGTTGTCGCCGAAACGAATTTCCTGCGTCGCGACCGAATCATTCTCGTTGATCACCGGCACGACGCCGAGGCTCATCAGCCGGTCGAGCGTCGCCGACGCGTTGAGGTAGCGCCGCCGGTCCTCGAGATCGTCGAGCGTCAGCAGCATCTGCGCCGCTGTAAGCCCCTCCTTCTCAAGCAATTCCGCCCACAGCCCGGCGAGCGCGATCTGCCCCGTCGCCGCCGCCGCCTGCGCGTCCTCGAGGCTCGCTCGCCCGCCCTTCGTCAGTCCCAAGCGTCGCGCGCCGAGCGCGATCGCGCCGGACGAAACCACCGCCACCTGCTGCCCATGCGCAAGCCGCGCAGCGACGTCCGCGACCAATGTCGCCAGCCATGCGCGCCGCACCGTGCCCGAAGGATCGACGAGCAGTGACGAGCCGACCTTGACGATCAGGCGCGGATAGCCGGCGAGGAATCCTCCGTCGCTCAAGCCGGATGCTCGCCCGCGCGTTGCGGAAGGATGAGAATGCACGCGAGGATCGCGACCGCCAGCACCACCGATGCGAGCGGGCGGCTGAACGCGAGGCCGCCGTGATCGAGCGGCTTGTCGAGGAAGTCGCCGACCGTCGCGCCGAGCGGCCGGGTGAGGATGAAGGCCGTCCAGAACAGCGCGACGCGCGATGTTCCCGTCCAGAAATAGAGCGCGGCGAGCACCGCAAGCCCTACGCCGAACAGCAGCGCGCCACCCGAATAGCCGAGGCCCCCGGTATCGGCCGCCCAGTCGCCGAGCGCGGTGCCGAGCGTTTGCGAAAAGGTGATGGTGATCCAGTAGAACAGCTCGGCGTTGGGTTCGCGCACGGTGTCGACCGAGATCGAGCCCATCGTCCGATACCAGGCGGCGAGAGAGACGAGCACGCACGCGAGGAGCAGCGTCGATCCGCCGGTGTAGCCGATCCCGATCGAGCGCGTCGCGAAGTCGGCCATCGTCGTGCCCGCGGTGGTCGAGGCGATGATCGTCGCCCAGTAAAGGAACGGGTGAAAGCGTTTCGCGACGATCTGCGCCCAGATCAAAACGACCAGCATTGTCAGGAAAATGCCGGTGCCGAGGAGATAGCCGCTGACGCCGGCGGCTCCGGCTTGGGGCGTGGTTTCGCCAAGCCATGTCATCGTCACCGCGTCGCCGCCGGTCTCTCCCAGCGTCGTCGCGAGGATCTTGATGATCCAGAAGCCGAAGGTGATCGCGGGAACCTTGGTTGCAAGGTCGCGGACTTCCTGGGTCATCGATAGCCTTTCGGTCAGAAGTTGAGGGCGAGCGCCGTGTAGACATTGTATTTTCCGCCGTCGCGGGCGTGCGCGACGCCGGGGCCGGCGGAGACCAGGATCGAGAACGGCCCTCCAAGCTTGTAGATGCCGCCGAAATTGAGTGCGGTATAGCTGCGCGCATCGTCGGCGTCCGGCCCTTGATGAAATATTTCGGCGCCCAGCGACAAGCGCTTCGTCATAGTGCGCGTGACCGCGACGCCGCCCTGCCAAAAGTCCCGGTTCCCCGCTCCCGGATTGATCGTGTAGCCGCCGCCGCCGAACACCGACCATGGGCCGGAACCCTTCTGAGCCCAAAGTGGCAGCAGCAGCCCCGCCTTTCCCGATCCGAAGCGCCGTCCCGCCGTCGGCACGAACACGCGTGGGAACACGGCGAACGAAACGCCCGCGTCTTCGCGCTGGAAGAACCGGTATTTGACGCCGATCTCGACGTCGCCGGCCCCGATGTGGGTGCTCCCGTCGCGCGAGAAATCGAGCGGCAGCGTCGCTGTGAGCTGAACATCGGGCAGAGGCCCGTAATTCAGGTCGAGTCCCGTCGCTCCATCGAAGCTGCCGTCGGTCTTCGTCCCGGCGGCGAACGCGTAGATTTCGCAATGGTGAAGATCGGTTGGCTCGGGATCGTCGGTGAAATAAGGCGGCCCGGCGTTCGCTGGGGTAGCCATCGCCACAAGCACCGCCGCGGCGATCGACTTCGCGGCGCGTGTGGAAGAAGGCGCGAGCGGCAGGGCTTAGACTCTCACAATCGGGCGGGCGGTCGCGCTTGGGCCAAGGCGGCGAACGCTTAGACGCTGGCGGGGGAATGCCGCAATCCTGCCGCCGCCGACGCATGCTTCATCACCCGGTTCGCTGCTCCCGGTGAGCGCGGAACGATCGGCGCAAGCCAGCCGACCTCCATAGGGCAGGTCTGAGGCCGGATATGTCCGCGATGGGCGAGGCAGCCGGTCCGGACCCTGGCGATGCGCTGGGAACTGGACACTGGCCGGGTCGTCAGCAGCCGTTGCGCGCCCTTGTGTGCCTC
>JACDGO010000126.1 GCA_013821585.1 Sphingomonadaceae bacterium | reverse complement strand
GCGTCTGTTGCTCGGCCAGAGCTTCGGCGGTCATTCGGGCGAACAGCGGCCGAAGCCGACGATGACGCCGCCGACGACCGTTGTCAGGCCGCAGGGCGGCGCGATGATCGCGCCGGGCAAACCCGCCAAGGGTGCCCCTGCCCCCGGCTTCGCGAATTGAGGGAAACCAGAACCATGCGCATGCTTCACCCCCTTCCGCTCGCCACGCTGGCACTTTCACTCGCGTCGTGCGGCGGCACGCAAAATCGCGGACTCGAATCGGTCCATCAACCGGTCGTCAGCCGCACCGACTATGTTTATGACATGGGCGGAAACGGTGGACTTTCCGCCGAGGACACGCACCGGCTCCAAGGCTGGTTCGAAACTCTGCATGTCGGTTATGGCGACCACATCGCGGTCGACGATCCGTCAGGCAATCCGAGTAACCGGGATGCGGTCGCCGCGGTCGCGGGCCGTTATGGTCTGCTCCTCGACGAGACCGCTCCGGTTACGGACGGAACACTCGCACCCGGCGCGTTTCGCGTCGTCGTAAGCCGGGCTCATGCGGAAGTGCCGGGCTGCCCCGACTGGAGCCGCACGTCGCAGCCCGAATTCAACGCGCACACGATGTCGAATTACGGCTGTGCGTTGAACAGCAACCTGGCCGCGATGGTCGCGAACCCCGAGGATCTGATCCACGGCGCGAGCGGCCAAGCCGACATCGACGCGACCACGGCGGGCAAGGCAATCAAGACCTATCGCGCGGCGGCGCCGAAGACGATGGAGACCCCGAGCACAAGGAACGGCAACTGATGAACGCGCCCTGGTCCCCCACGCGGAGCGGCGCGGTCCGCGATCCGTTCACCGCCTATGTCTGCGACGAGGCCACGGCCGAATCGATCCGCCCGATCGCGGTCGAGCTCGGCTGGGCGCCCGACAAGGTCAACAAGGGCGGGCTGCGCAACGCGGTCCAGTCGCTTTCGGTGTCGGCAAGCCCGAACATCCTGTTCGTCGACCTGTCTGAAAGCGGCGATCCCCTCAACGACATCAACGCGCTCGCCGAAGTGTGCGAGCCGGGCACGGTGGTGATCGCCGCCGGCCAGGTCAACGATGTACGGCTCTACCGCGACCTTGTCGCGAGCGGCATTCAGGACTATCTGCTGAAGCCGTTCAGCCCCGACCAGTTGCGCGACGCGTTCGCGCACGCGCAGGCGGTGTTCAACGCGCCCAAGAACATCGACGCCTCGGCCGAACGGCCGCACGTGATGACCGCCGTGGTCGGCGCGCGCGGCGGCGCCGGCGCCTCGACCCTCGCTACCTCGATCGCCTGGCTGATGGGTGACAAGGCGCAGCGCTCGACCGCGCTGCTCGATCTCGACGTGCATTTCGGCACCGGCGCGCTCGCGCTCGACCTCGAGCCCGGCCGCGGCCTGACCGACGCGATCGAGAATCCGAGCCGGATCGACGGGCTGTTCATCGAGCGAGCGATGGTCAAGGCGAACGAAAAGCTCGCGGTGCTCAGCGCCGAAGCGCCGATCAACCAGCCGATGCTGACCGACGGCGCCGCCTTCTATCAGCTCCAGGAAGAGCTCAAGGCGGCGTTCGAATGCACGGTCATCGACCTGCCGCGTTCGATGCTCGTCGCGCATCCGCATTTGATGAACGACGTCCACGCGACCGTGATCGTCACCGAGCTGACGCTGGCGTCCGCGCGCGACGTGATCAGGCTGCTGTCATGGCTCAAGTCGAACGCGCCGCAATCGAGCGTGATTGTCGTCGCCAACCGCGTGCCGATCAGCGGCGGGCTCGAGATCAGCCGCAAGGACTTCGAGGCGTCGATCGAGCGCAAGGTCGATTTCATCGTCCCCGTCGACGCCAAGGTGGCGACGCAGGCGGCGAAGCTCGGCAAGACGCTCGCCGAAGCCGGCAAGGGCAGCAAGGTCGCGGCGGCCGTGCTCGAGATCGCGAACCGCTTGGTCGCGACCGGCGATGAGGTCGCGACCGCCGAAGGCGTGAAAGCGCCCAAGTCGTCGCTGCTCGGCAAGCTCGGTAGCCTTCGGTCGATGCTGCCGAAGAAAGCGGCGAAAGCCGGCTGATCCAGATGCCGACCATGCCCTTGTTCATGCTGGCGATGCCCGCGCTGGCCGCCGTCGTGCTGGTGATGTTCGCGTTCTCGGGTCCGTCCCAGAACAAGATCCAGCAGCGGCGGCTGACCGCGCTGCGCGACCGTCACACGATCTCGGCGGGCGCCGCGGTGGAGGCGCAAATGCGCCGCATCACCGCCGCGCGCGACACGAAGATGGACGGGCTCGCCAAGCGCTTCCTGCCCAATCCCGCGCTGCTCAAGAAACGGCTCGACATGACGGGCAAGAACTGGACGCCGGGCAAATATCTCATCGCCAGCGCGATCATCCTCGTCGTCGTCATCGCGCTCTTCCGGTTGAAGGGCGCGCCCATTCTGCTGTGTCTGTTCGCAGGCGTCGCGCTCGCGCTGATGATCCCGCACATGGCGGTCAAGCGCGCGATCACCAAGCGCGTCGCCCATTTCAACAAGCGCTTTCCCGACGCCATCGAGCTGCTCGTGCGCGGCCTGCGCTCGGGTTTGCCGATTTCCGAGACGATGGGGATCGTCGGCTCCGAAGTCGAAGGCCCGGTCGGAGTCGAGTTCCGCAGCGTCGGCGACAAGATCAAGATCGGCCGGACGATGGACGCCGCGCTCCAAGAGACCGCCGACCGGCTCGGCACGCCCGAATTCCAGTTTTTCGTGATCTCTCTGCAAATCCAGCGCGAGACCGGCGGCAACCTCGCCGAGACGTTGTCGAACCTCGCCGAAGTGCTGAGGAAACGCGCGCAGATGAAGCTGAAGATCAAGGCGATGTCGTCGGAATCGAAGGCATCGGCCTATATCATCGGCGCGCTGCCGTTCATTGTGTTCGGGCTGATCTGGTTCATCAACAACAGCTATATGCGCAATTTCTTCACCGATCCGCGGCTGATCGTCGCGGGGCTCGGGGGCATGGTTTGGATGGCGATCGGCGCCTTCATCATGGCCAAGATGATCAACTTCGAAATCTGACGGGAGGCAAGGAATGCTCCATACCGCCTCCGGTCCCACGCTCCTCGGCGTCGATGTGCTGTGGGTCGCGACCGTGCTTTCCGCGGTCGCCGCCTTCGCGATGATGCTCGCGGTCTATGCTGCGACGACGGTGCGCGATCCGATGGCGAAGCGCGTCAAGGCGCTGAACGACCGGCGCGAGCAGCTGAAAGCCGGTATCGTCGCCTCGACCTCGCGCCGCCGCGCCAAGCTCACCTCAAAGAACGAGACGACCGACCGGATGCGCTCGTTCCTGTCGTCGCTCAAGATGCTTCAGGACAGCCAGCTGAAGGTCACGCAGATCAAGCTGATGCAGGCGGGCATCCGGTCGAAGGACTGGGCGGTCGCGATCATCTTCAGCCGGATGATGCTGCCGCTCGTGTTCGGCGCGCTCGTCATCCTCTATGTTTACGTCCTCGGCGGCTTCCCGCTGTGGGGCGCGTTCAAGCGCTATGCGCTCGTGGCGGGCACGCTGGTGCTCAGCTACAAGGCGCCCGATCTGTGGCTGAACAACAAGGTCAACAAGCGCACCACCGCGATCCGCAAGGGCCTTCCCGACGCGCTCGACCTGCTCGTCATCTGCGCGGAGGCCGGCCTGACGGTCGACGCGGCGTTCGGCCGCGTCGCGCGCGAGCTGGGCCGCGCCTATCCCGAGCTCGGCGACGAGTTCGCGCTGACCGCGATCGAACTGGGCTTCCTGACCGACCGGCGCATCGCGTTCGAGAACCTCGCGTCGCGCGTCAATCTTGACCAGGTCAAGGGCGTCGTCACGACGATGATCCAGACCGAGAAATACGGCACCCCGCTCGCCTCCGCGCTGCGCGTGCTCTCCGCCGAATTCCGCAACGAGCGGATGATGCGTGCCGAGGAAAAGGCCGCGCGGCTGCCCGCGATCATGACGGTGCCGCTGATCCTGTTCATCCTTCCCGTGCTCTTCGTCGTCATCCTCGGGCCGGCCGCGTGCTCGATCAAGGACGCCATCATCAAATAGGGAACGTTTCGCACCCGTAAGCGCTTTACCAGAACGTCAACGGGAGGAAGCGATGCCTGCGTTCACGACGAACCAATGGGTCATAGTCGCGCTCGTGCTGGTCGCGGGCTGGCTGCTCGGGCTGATGAGCCGTTCGGGCGGCGGGCGCTGGCGGCGCGAATATGAGGCGGAGCGCGAGGCGCATCTGGCGCTGCGCCGCGATTACGAGGCGCATCTGGCGAACCACGCGACGGTCAGCGACACGCCCGTCGTGGTCGAGCGGCCGGTGTTCTGATCGCGCTTTCTCGCGCTTAGCCCTCGATCCGAGAAAAATCGGCGACGCGGTGAACGGCGTCGCGCACGCGCGCGAGCAGCTCGAGGCGGCTTTCGCGTTTATACGGGTCGGGATCGTTGACCGTGACCTTATCAAAGAACGCGTCGATAGGCGCGCGGAGGGTGCTCAGCGCCTGCATCGCCGCTTCGAAGTCCTCCCGCCCGATCGCGGCCGATGCCAAGGGCTCCGCCGAGTCAAGCGCCTCGGCGAGGGCATTTTCCTCCGGTTCGGGCGTGTAGGACAGCCCTTTTTCCCCCCTTCCTGCAAGGGAGGGGAGACTCCTTCTTCAAGATATTCGCCGCGCGCTTGTAGCCGCCGAGCAACTTCGCCCCGTCCGCCGTCCCGACGAAGGCCTGCAACGCCTTCACCCGCGCGAGCAGACGGACCAGATCGTCCTCCCCACCGAGCGCGAACACCGCCTCTATTAGGTCGTGACCGACGCCGGCTTCGCGCTGCTGGACTTTGAGGCGTTCGGCAAAGAAGTCGAGCAGGCGCACGTTCCGAACAGCGCGATCGGCAACCTCCGTGCTGGGCGGCAAGAAGTCGTCATCAAGCGGATTGCCTTTCTCCTGCCGAGCGACGGCCATGAGCATGTTGTGCTCGATGTCGTATCGAGCACTCACAACTTTAAGTAGCGACAGTCGAAGTCTGTTGGTCTGCGTAAGGGCAAGCACTCCTAGCGCGGCCCGCCGTAATGCGAACGGATCCTTGGACCCGGTTGGAGGGAGGCCGATTTCAAAGAATTCAATCAACGTATCCAGCTTGTCCGCCAGCGACACCGCGACCGTCACTGGGTCCGTCGGCACCTCGTCGCCCTGCCTGACCGGCTTGTAATGGTCGCGGATCGCGTCGGCGATGCGGGGGTCGAGACCTTGCGCGCGGGCGAGGTGGCCGCCGATGACGCCTTGCAGTTCGGGAAATTCGCCGACGAGGCCGGTGACGAGGTCGGCCTTGCAAAGGCGGGCAGCGGTTTCGGCGAGGGTGGCGAGCGTCTCAACGTCCTCGTCATTCCCGCGAAGGCGGGAATCCATAGTCTCGGACTTCGACGAAGATGCGCCCGACCCGGACGCTTCCGGCGTATGAATTCCCGCCTTCGCGGGAATGATGCGGGAGGTGACCAGCCACCGCGCGAGCTTGGCGACGCGTTCCACCTTGTCAGCGACGGTGCCGAGCTTTTCGTGGAAGACGATCCCGCCGAGCTTCGCCGCCTGCTCGGCGAGCGGGACTTTCAGATCCTGGCCCCAGAAGAACTTGGCGTCCGCCAGCCGCGCCGCGAGCACGCGTTCATTGCCCGCGATAACCGCCGCGCCGCCGTCGCTCGCGTCGATGTTCGAGGTGCAAACGAAGGCGTTGGCGAGCGCGCCGCCTTCGCCCACGCATGCGAAGTATTTCTGATTGGTGCGCATGGTGAGGCGGATCACCTCGGGCGGCACGTCGAGATAGGCGGCGTCGAAGCGGCCGAGCAAAGGCACCGGCCATTCGGTCAGGCCTGCGTTCTCGGCGACGAGCGCATCGTCGGCGACGAGCGTCAGCCCCGCCGCCCGCGCCGCCGCTTTCGCGCCTTCGCGAATGATGCGCATGCGCTCGGAGAGGTGGACGACGACATGGCACATGCGCAGCTTTTCGGCATAGTCGTCGGCGTTGCCGATCGTGATTTCGCCGGGGTGGTGGAAGCGGTGGCCGAGCGTCGCCGCACCGCTGGCGACGCCCGCGATCTCGAATGGCACGACCGCGTCGCCGAACAGCGCGACGATCCCTTGCAGCGGGCGCACCCAGCGCGGACTTTCGGTCGAGACCGATGCCGCGCCCCAGCGCATCGACTTGGGCCAGGGAAAGGCGCGGACGATCGCGGGGATGGCTTCGGCGAGAACGTCGGAGGTCGCGTGCCCGGGGCGCTCGATCACGGCAAAGAACACGCCGTCGCGTTCCTTAAGCTGCTCGCGCGTCAGGCC
>JACDGO010000125.1 GCA_013821585.1 Sphingomonadaceae bacterium | reverse complement strand
GGACTGACCATCCAGCGGGGCGGCGACAAGCCGTCCCGCTTCGTCACGATCTTCAGTACTGCCGACCAGGCAGAGGCGGCACGGGGCACCAACGGGGTTGGTGTCGCGCGCCGCCTTTTTTGACGGTCGATCTAAGGAGGAAAAGGGAAGGTCGGTTGGTTGCTCTGGCCGGATAGTGCTGTGAAAGCGTCTCGCCCTGGCTGCATATCCGGGGGTGTTGCCTATACGCTGTCGGCTCGTTCGAGCGGCCAGCAACGCGAGTGGCGGGGGGTGCAGGCTGATCGTGATGGGCGCTATCACCGCGTCGAGATGCCGAGGATCGGAGCGAAGATTGGGCGCTTCTGCCTTCGTTAGTTTGTGAATTTGTCGGTTCTTGTCTTGATTGCAGGATATGCCTAACGGCGCGTGTTGTCTTACATTGCCCCATGATTTCAGCGTTGCTTCACCGGGCATGATTGATGGCGACAAATTCCCGACCGACCACTGCGATGCTGAGCGTGCGCGTCGATGCCGACGCGCTCACGGCGTTCGACAGCTTCGCGGTCGGTCGTGGGGGGCGGAGCGCGCTGGTGCGGCAGATGATCGAACGGTCGTTGCAAGAGAGCGCCGACCGCCCACTTATCGACCGCCCCGATGGCGCGGCCCGCTATCGGGTTTCGCTGCGGTTTACCGAGGTCGAGATTGCCGTGATCGCATATCGCGCGTCGCAGCGTTCGACCGATCGCGCCGGCTGGATCAAGGCATTGGTGCGCCGCCACCTCGCCTTGAAATCGCGGGTCGATGACGGCCTGCTTGCCGAGCTCGCCCCGATCAGAATGCAATTGCTGCGCATCGGCCGAAATCTCAATCAGGCAATGAAGGCCGCCAATTCCGCCATGCTTGAAACCGGCGACAAGCAGATCGAACCCGAGCTGCGACGGATCGCCGATATGCGGATGGAGATTTCCGAGCAGGTGACGGCCGTCGGTAATGCCATGCGCGGTGATGCGAGCTACTGGGCGGTGGCAGACTGATGGGTCTTGAATCGGCCTTGTGGGAAGCGAGCCGTCCGGCCTTCCGCGTGCGTTATATCCATGATCCCACTGGCTCGCCGCTGACACCCCTCTATGCCAGTTACGGCGTTGCCAATCCCAGGACGGCGCGCGCCAAGCTGGCGCGGATCGTACGGCACGCGCCCGAGGTAGTGGTCAAGGTCACGGGTCGCCAGCGGGGCGGCAGCCATGTCAAAGCCCATTTGGAGTATATCGGGCGCAAGGGGGCCGTGGACATCGAAACCCGCGATGGCGAAATCCTGACCACCAAGGACGACATCGCCGAGCGTGCTGCCGAGTGGAGCGACACGCTCGAATGGCGGTCGCGCCCAACGGTGTCATCGGTGTCGCTGATCTTCTCGATGCCCGAAGGCACCGACCCCGAAAAGGTGCTGGGAGCCGTCCGCGCTTTGGCTAACGCCGAACTCAGCGACAATCACGATTATGTCCTGGCGCTCCATACCGACACGCCGCGCCCCCATGTGCATTTGACGGTGCAGGCCGAAGGGCTTGACCGGACACGGTTCAATCCCCGGCCGGTTCAGCTCCACCGCTTTCGTGAGCGGTTTGCCCGCGAACTGCGCGAGCGCGGTGTCGCGGCGGAAGCCACGCCGAGGCGTGCGCGCGGTCGTGGTATCGCCGGATCGAGCATGGCGCTGGTCAAGCTCCGCGCTCGCTTGGCGAGCGGGGCAAGTCGCGTGATGACCGAGTCTGACCGACGCACCAACGAACAGGCCATCGCCGTTGCGCGCGGCCAGGCCGAGCTTCCACCCTTTATCGCTAAAGGCAAAACGCGCTGGCAGGAGATACGCCAAGCATACGAGCAAGCCGCCGCCGCGCTAAACGCCACTGGACAGGCCGAAGACAGAACGCTCGCGGGCGACGTTTGCGGGTTCCTCGACAAGCATCCCGATATGAAGGCTACGCCTGAAATCTTTGCCGCACATCATGCCCGGAATCTGGCAGCGGCACGGGCAAAGCCTGAACCGCCAGCGCCGGAGCCTTTACCGCGTGATCGCGGTCGGGGGTGGTAGCGGTGTCTTGGTTTCATCGGTGGCCGCAGTTGAGCCGTAAAATTAGCTTTCGGTGAGCTGGTTGGCAATAAGGATTCATCCTCTTAGGGCTGCCCAATGGATGATTTTCCTGCACTCGGTTCCATCGAGGTCGGTGAACGTAACGAAGTCGTTGGACTCGACCGCGCCGGGAAAACCGGGTTGGTTGTAGAGGAGCTTCAGTCGCCACTGGCCGGGCCCTTCAGCTTCTCGATCCCGCCGGGCTCGTGCTTGGCCATCACTGGACCTTCTGGGTCGGGAAAGTCACTCCTCCTGCGTCTGGTCGCCGATCTCGACGCTGGAACGGGAGCGGTGCGATTCGACGATGAAGACCGCACCGCCCTGAGCGCTCCGCAATGGCGCGCGCGATGCCCCTATGTAGCCGCCACGCCGGGGTTCTGGGAGCCGACCGCAGCCGATCATTTCGCGGCTGATTGTCGCGATGCAGCGCGTGAACTTGCGGTGGCCATGAGGTTCGACCCGGCGCGGTTTGGTGCGCCGGTTGCGCTCCTGTCGACCGGTGAGCGGCAGCGCATCGCTCTAGTTCGCGCACTTTTGCTCAATGCTCCGGCGCTGCTGCTTGACGAGCCGACCGGGCCACTCGATCAGGAAACGACTGCGGCGGTCGCTGACCTACTTGCAAAGCGTATCGCCAACGGCCTGTCGCTGCTTCTCGTCACGCATGACAGCGCATTGGCCGGGCAACTTGCGACCGAGCGGCGCGAAATGCGCGACCGGAAATTCGCATGACGAGTGTCATTACGCTAGACCCACTCGACTTGGCACTCGCATCATCGCTCGTCCTGGTCGATATCGGCCTGTCGATCGGCCTGCGACTGGGACTTCACCGTGGTTTCGCGATTGCCGCCGTGCGGATGACTGCACAGCTCGCCGCAATCGGTTTCGTTCTGCGCTTCATCTTCCAACTGGGGAACCCGGCAGCGACGCTTGGCGTGGTGCTCGTCATGGGACTGATTGCCGCCCGCGAGGTTGCGGTCCGGCCCAAGCAACGCTTCCACCATTTTGGTAGCTATGCGGTCGCTATTCTTTCGGTCACCGTCCCGACGATCTTGACCGTAGCGCTGGCGCTGGCGACCGCGATCCGTCCAAGCCCGTGGTTCGATCCGCGCTACCTTGTTCCGCTCGCCGGAATCATTCTCGGCAACGTCCTCAACGCCGCCTCGCTCACTTTGGACGGTGTACTGGGTGGGACTGAGCGGGAGCGCGAGACGATCGAGGCAAGGCTCGCGCTCGGCACGCCCTACTGGATCGCGATGGGACCTACGTTGCGTGAAGCGATGCGGCGTGGGCTGGTCCCGATCATAAATCAGATGTCTGCAGCGGGCGTGGTCACCCTTCCCGGAATCATGACTGGTCAGATCATTGCCGGAATGGACCCGATTGAAGCCGCGAAGTATCAGATCCTGCTTATGTTCCTGCTTTCTGGCGGGAGCGGGATCGCGGTGGTTGCCTGCGGCTATCTTGCTGCGCGCAAACTGACAGACGATCGGCAGCGGCTAAGGCTCGATCGGCTGATTACTCCAAAGACTTGAGTGTCATTTTTCAGAAAAGTTGTCTGCGTGTAGAAAGCTAATTACCGTCGGCGTCGCCAGAACTTATTATCCTTTCCGACATTACAGGTTTGGTCGATCCTTAGATTTGGTACGGAGGGAAAGTTGAACATAAAGCGCGTCAAGAGTTTAGCATCCGTATTAGCTCTGATCACCGCTTGCCAAGGGTGCGCGAGCGGTCCGCGCTTTCCTGGCGCCGTTCACCTCGTGTCGAGTGCAGATATCGAGATTGAAAGCGCGACTGCTCGCCAAAACTTGGGCGGTATCCGGATAGCCGGCGACGTCCGGAGAACGAATGGTTATGCTGGTACGTTTCCGGGCCACCTGCACGTGACTGGTCGCGATGCCGCGGGCCATGTCGTCGCAGTAACCGACGTCAACTGGGGAGAATTCATGAACCGGCGTTTCCGCCTTGCCTATTATAAGGCATTTCTTGAGGTCGGAAAACCGTCATCAGTAGCGTCAATTGATGTTGAGGTTCTGGCAAATCGCTTGCCGTGATGCCTCATTATTTATGAATAACAGTCATCCAGTCATTGGGTCGCGTGCACTTCAACCGTGACAAAGGCTCGGAAACACGAACGCTTCCGAGCCTCCCCAGTGCGGTAAAAACGATCAGTCGGGGTTCTTGCCCTCGGCTTTGTTCTCTAGCACTGCGCCGGTCCTGGCATCGACGCCAACCTCGAACGTCTTGCCACCGCTGACGATGTCGAACGAGTAGCGAAGGCCGCTGCCACCGCCTTCGTTTTCAAGTTCCTTGTCAGTGATACGTCCCGGATGCGCCTTGAGAGCGATGGCGCTGGCTCGCGTCATCGTGACCTTCGCCTTGGAGGCTAGTCGTTGTCCGACATAACCATGGGTGGCGGCAGATGCAGCGATGGCCGTGCCGCCGATTGTCAGCGAGAGGACGGCAGCGGCTTTGAGAATGGATTTCATCACTCGACTCCGAAAGGCTGGATGCCTTGGATTTCGGCAATAGCGCGTCGATCATGGGCCCTGCGTGGCCCGAACATAACTTATTCCCAACTTGCGCGGATCTGACGAGCTGGCGTTAAAGCACCTGGGCAACGCTCGCATGAAAGGAGCAGGTGGCATGAAAATCCTGCTTCTCGAAGATGATGCGGCGACGCGCGAGCATATCGTGCGAAGCCTTACTCAGGCAGGACATGTCGTTGACGCCTGCAGCGAAGGCCGCGAAGCTATTTTCCATGCCACCGGCGAGACATACGGCGTCCTGATCGTCGATCGCATGGTCCCGGCGATCGACGGGCTTAGCGTCGTTAAGGCCGTCCGCGCCGCGGGCGTCAGCACGCCTGTGATCTTCCTAACCGCGATGGATGGTGTCGATGACCGAGTCGAAGGGCTCGAAGCGGGCGGTGACGACTATTTGGTCAAACCGTTTGCGATGACGGAATTGCTCGCCCGAGTGGCCGTCCTGGGCAGGCGCCCACCGCTCGGCGAGGGCTTGACGATGTTGCGTGTCGGCGATCTCGAACTTGATCGGCTCAAGCGGACCGCCACCAGAGCGGGTCAGCGGATCGAGCTGCAAGCGCAAGAGTATAAGCTGCTCGAATATCTGATGCAGCATGTCGGACAAATCGTGACGCGAACGATGCTGCTCGAGAATGTCTGGTCGTTTCATTTCGACCCTCGGACCAACGTCATCGAAAGCCATATGAGCCGATTGCGCTCGAAAGTGGACCGCGGTTTCGCGACCGACCTTATCCATACCGTGCGCGGATCGGGATACCGGATCGACGCCGGTGCTTAGCACGTTGCGCAGTGGCGCTTTCAGACTGGCACTGTTCTTTGCAGCAGTCTTTGCCGTCGGCGCGGTGGCGCTGGTCATTGCGGTGGATATAACTGTCTCACGCTATGCGGAACAGGTCACGACCGACACGCTCGTAACCGAGGCCACTAGACTCCAGTCCGAATATCGCCGTGACGGCCGTCGCGCGATCGTGGAGGCGATCGGTAACGCGGGCGGCGATGCGCGCGAATTTCGCTACCGCCTGAGCGATCGAAACGGGGACCCAATCGCTGGCGACTTGCCGCGCGCACCGATTGGCTGGGGAAGCGTGACCATTTCCGAACGCGCGAGCCCCGGCGACCCGCCCGATGCCGCGTCTCAGATGCGTACCGATGGTGTCGTGCTTGGAGACGGTTCGCTCCTCGTGATCGGTTCCGACAGTTATGATGTGGCGGAACTCCGCGACTGGTTGAACATGGTCGCGCTATGGAGTGGCATCGGCATAACACTGCTTGCTCTGGTTGCAGGGTATCTGATTGCCGCGATTTTTTTGCGCCGTCTGGATCGAATCAACGCGGCGGCAAAGATTGTCATGGTGGGCCACCTTTCCCAGCGCATACCCGCCATGGGCATGGGGGCAGAGTTCGACCGTCTGTCCGCCAATCTCAATCAAATGCTCGAACGGATCGAGGCATTGATGGTGGGCATGCGCCAGGTCTCGACCGATATCGCGCATGACCTGTGCACCCCACTGACACGGCTTCGGCAGCAACTCGAAGCCACACGCGAAAGCCGTTCGCTAGGAACCCACCGGCAAGCGGTCGATGACGCAATGAGCCAGGCCGATGAAATCCTTGCCATGTTCCGCGCGTTGCTTCGGATTGGGGCACTCGAGGCCGGGATAGGGAGTGACCGCTTCCAGTCGGTTGATC
>JACDGO010000124.1 GCA_013821585.1 Sphingomonadaceae bacterium | reverse complement strand
GGCGACGGCCGCTTCGCGCGCAACGCCGACGATCCCGACGCCTTCCGCGCATCGCCCGCGCTCGATGCTGCAACGCTGTCGCTGGCAGGCGATCTCGTTACCGAGATGCGGCTCGGCAAAGGGCCGGCGACCGATCTGATCGCGATCGGCGCGTCTTCCACCGACTATGTCGGGCATCGCTTCGGCACCGAAGGCAGCGAGATGTGCATCCAGCTGACCGCGCTCGACGCGGCGCTGGCGGCGCTGTTCCAGCGGCTCGATGCGAGCGGCGTCGATTACGTCGTCGTCCTGACCGCCGATCATGGCGGCCACGACGCGCCCGAACGTAATCGCGAGGACGCGATCCCCGAAGCGCAGCGGATCGACACTGCGCTCACGGCGAAGGCCGTCGGCGCGGCGATCGGCAGGGAACTAGGGCTTTCCGGCCCGGTGCTGCGCGGCGCGGAAGCGGCAGGCGACGTATGGATCGACCGGAGCGTCCCGTTCGCGCGGCGCGGCGCGGTGATCGCGCGCGCCAAGGCGCTGCTAACCGCATACCCTCAGGTTGCCGCCGTGTTCAGCGGCGACGAGATTGTCGCGGCGGCGCCCGCGATAACGCCGCCTGAGACCTGGACGCTTCTCCAGCGCGCGCGTGCTTCCTACGACGCCCATCGTTCGGGAGACCTGATCGTCCTGATGCGCCCGCGCGTCACGCCCATCGCGGAACCGGGTGTCGGCTATATCGCGACGCACGGCAGCCCGTGGGATTACGACCGCCGCGTACCGATGCTGTTCTGGCGCAAGGGAATGACGGGCTTCGAGCAGCCCAACAGCGTCGAGACGGTCGACATCGCCCCGACGCTCGCCGCGCTGATCGGCCTGCCGCTCGCGCCGGGCGAGGTCGACGGCCGCTGCCTCGACCTGATCGCGGGACCGGCATCGAGCTGTCCTAGCGCGTCTCGAACGCCTTGATCCCGGCGCCGAGCCGGTTCGCGCCGAGCCGCAGCGCCTCGTGGCTCCAGTCGGCGACGAACACCGTCTGGCGCGACACCCCCGGCGCGATCGACGCGTCATTGCCTTCCACGACCAGGCCCGCCGAAGGATGATCGCGCGCTTCGGCCGCGACGGCGATGAGCGCCGAGTAGTTCTCCTTGTCGCGGCCTTGAACGAAAACGTTCCCCGCGATCCGGCCGACCGATCCGGAAGGGAGGTCGATCATGTAGTTGGTCGCGCGCCCTTGCGTGTCGTCGAAGCTGGAGTCCGTAACCTCGGTCCGCGCCGCGCGCGACTTGACGTAATGACCGCCGGTGCCACGTTCGAAACGGCTGCGCGTGACGGTCAGCGAACCATAGCCACCGACGTAGATCGAGTGCGAGCACATCCCCTCGGGACAGCCGCCGAGCCCGGAGAAGGTCGAGTGGTCGACCGTGATCGATCCGCCGGGATCGTCGGCGGTGAGAATGCCCTGTTCCGAATCGCGAAAGGTCGATCGCGTGACCGTCAGGTCGCCGTGCTCGAGCCGGATGCCCGCGCCGTTGCGGTCGGCGACGCGGACGTGCTGGAAAACGATGCCGTCGAGGCTAGCGGCAAGTCCGCGTAGCACCAAGGTCGCTTTGCCCTCGCACGCGCCACCGTCAAAGATTGCGGTCGACGGCGTCGCCGCGCGAATCGCGATCGTCCCACCCGCAAACACCGCGCAGTCGCGGTAGCTGCCCGGCGCAACCGTGATCGTCCCGCTGCCGCTCCCGATCGCCTTCACCGCGTCGTCGAGGCGGGCATAGCCGTGGCCTGTCTCGGCGACGGTGAACGGCGCCGAGTCTTGCGCGGCTGCCGGAGCGGCGAGACAGGCGAGCGAAAGGAGCACATATTTCATCGTCGCTGTCTCCGCGATCAGGCGCAACTTGTCGACGGTGATTGAAGGTTAATCGAGGTTCGGCCTGAGCCAGCGCCGCGCTTCCTCGATCGGAACGCCGCGGCGCGCGGCATAGTCCTCGACCTGATCCTCGCCGATGCGCGCGACGCCGAAATACTGGCTGTCGGGATGCGCGAAATAGAAGCCCGAGACCGCCGAGGTCGGCAGCATCGCGAAGCTTTCAGTCAGGGTGATCCCGGTCGTCGCGGTCGCGCCGAGCAGGTCGAATAGCGTCGGCTTCAGGCTGTGATCGGGGCACGCCGGATAGCCGGGTGCGGGGCGGATGCCGCGGTATTGTTCGCGGATCAGCGCCTCGGCGGTCAGCTGCTCCCCCGGCGCATAGCCCCACAAGGTCGTGCGGACGTGCCGGTGCAGGGCTTCAGCGAACGCCTCGGCAAGGCGGTCGGCGAGCGCTTTCAGCAGGATATCCGAATAGTCGTCGTGCGTCGCCTTGAAACGCGTGGCATGCGGTTCGATGCCGTGGATGCCGACCGCGAAGCCACCGATCCAGTCGTCCTCGGCCGCGAAGAAGTCCGCAAGGCACATGTTCGCCCGCCCCTCGCGCTTGGCGATCTGCTGGCGGAGAAAGGGCAAGCGCGGCCCACCTTCGACGATCACGTCGTCCCCGTCCCTATGGCACGGCCACAGACCCGCGACGCCTTTCGCGGTCAACCACTTTTCGGCGACGATCCGGTCGAGCATCGCCTGCGCATCGGCGAACAGGCTGCGCGCGCTTTCGCCCACCACCGCGTCGTCGAGGATCGCCGGATACGTCCCGGCCAGCTCCCAAGCGCGGAAGAACGGCGTCCAGTCGATGAGTTCGCGCAAATCGTCGAGCGGCCAGTCTTCGAAGACATGCACGCCGGGTTGCGCGGGCGCGGGGACGGGATTCGAAAAGTCGGCCTTGAAGCCGTTGGCGCGCGCGGCGGCGAGCGGGAACAGCGCGTTCTGCTCGCGACCCGCGCGCGCCTCGCGCACCGCCTGATAGTCGGCGGCGACGCCCGCGACGTAGGCGTCGCAGCCGGTGTCCGACAGCAAGGTCGAGGCGACGCCGACCGCGCGGCTCGCGTCGAGAACGTGAATTACCGGCCCTTGATAGGCGGGGGCGATGCGCAGCGCGGTATGGACCTTCGAGGTCGTCGCGCCGCCGATCAGGAGCGGCATCGCCATTCCGGCGCGCTGCATCTCCTCGGCGACCGTCACCATCTCGTCGAGCGACGGCGTGATGAGGCCCGACAGGCCGATCATATCGGCGTCGTTCTCGTTCGCGGCTTCGAGGATCTTCGTCCACGGCGCCATCACGCCGAGGTCGATGACCTCATAGCCGTTGCACTGGAGCACGACGCCGACGATGTTCTTGCCGATGTCGTGAACGTCGCCCTTGACGGTCGCCATGACGATGCGGCCCTTGGCGCGCGCGCCCGGCTCCTTCGCCGCCTCGATGAACGGGATCAGGTGCGCGACCGCCTTTTTCATCACGCGGGCGGATTTGACGACCTGCGGGAGGAACATCTTGCCGCTGCCAAACAGGTCGCCGACGACGTTCATGCCGTCCATCAGCGGGCCTTCAATGACCTCGATCGGGCGGGCGTAAGCCTGACGGGCCTCCTCGGTGTCCTCGACGACGAAGGCGTCGATGCCCTTGACGAGCGCGTGGCTGAGCCGCGCGTTGACGTCCCAGCCGCGCCATTCCTCGGCGGCTTTTTCCGCAACCGCGTCGGTGCCGCGATACTTCTCGGCGAGCGTGACCAGCCGTTCGGTCGCCTCGCGGTTGCGGTTAAGGATGACGTCCTCGCACGCCTCGCGCAGTTCCGGATCGATCGCGTCGTAGATGTCGAGCTGGCCCGCGTTGACGATCGCCATGTCGAGCCCGGCGGGGATCGCATGGTAGAGGAACACACTGTGCATCGCCCGACGCACGGGCTCATTGCCGCGGAACGAGAAGCTCAGGTTCGAAAGCCCGCCCGAAATGTGGACGTGCGGGCAGCGCTCGCGGATCTCACGCGTCGCCTCGATGAAGTCAACCGCGTAATTGTTGTGCTCGTCGATTCCGGTCGCGACCGCGAAGATGTTGGGATCGAAGATGATGTCTTCGGGCGGAAAGCCGATGCCGGTGAGCAGCGCATAGGCGCGCGCGCAGATTTCGACCTTGCGCGCCTTGGTGTCGGCCTGTCCGACTTCGTCGAACGCCATGACGACCACGGCCGCGCCATAGGCCATCACCTTCTTCGCCTGATCGAGAAACGCCTCCTCGCCTTCCTTCATGCTGATCGAATTGACGATCGGCTTGCCCGAGACGCATTTCAGCCCGGCCTCGATCACCGACCATTTCGACGAATCGACCATGAACGGAACGCGCGCAATGTCGGGCTCCGCTGCGATCAGCTTCAAAAAGGTCGTCATGGCGAATTCGCTGTCGAGCAGCCCTTCGTCCATGTTGATGTCGATGACCTGCGCGCCGTTCTCGACCTGCTGGCGCGCGACCTCGACCGCGCGCGCATAGTCGCCCGCCATGACGAGCTTCTTGAACGCCGCGGAGCCCGTGACGTTCGTGCGCTCGCCGATGTTGACGAAGGATGCGGTAGTCGGGCGAGTCATTCGGGCGGCTAAGCGGCCAGCGTCATCGGCTCGAGTCCCGCCAATCGAGTAACGGCCGCCGGATGCGGCAGCGCGCGCGGCGGCTTGCCCGCGACCGCCTTCGCGATCGCGGCGATGTGCGCCGGAGTCGTGCCGCAACAGCCGCCGACGATGTTGAGCAGCCCCATCGCCGCCCAGTCCTCGATCATCATGGCGGTTTCGTGCGGCAGCTCGTCATATTCGCCGAGGTCGTTGGGCAGGCCCGCGTTGGGATAGGCCATCAGCAAGGTGTCGGCGACGTGGGCGAGCGCTTGGACGTGCGGGCGCAGCTCCTTCGCGCCGAACGAGCAGTTGAGGCCAATCGTCACCGGCCGCGCGTGGCGGACGGCGTGCCAAAACGCCTCGACCGTATGCCCCGAAAGATTGCGGCCGCTGAGGTCGGTGATCGTCATCGAGATCATCAGCGGCACGTCGATATGCCGCTCCCACCCCGCTTCGATCGCGGCCATGATGCCGGCCTTGGCGTTTAGGGTATCGAAGATCGTCTCGATCAGGATGAAATCGACGCCGCCGTCGAGCAGCGCGTCGATCTGCTCGCGATAGACGGCTTTCAGCCCGTCGAAATCGATCTCGCGAAAGCCGGGATCGTTGACGTCGGGCGACAGCGACAATGTCTTGTTCGAAGGACCGACCGCACCCGCGACGAAACGGCGGTTGCCGCCCTTCGCCTGCGCCGCGTCGGCGGCGGCGCGGGCGATGCGGGCGGCCTCGAGGTTGATGTCGCGAACGAGGTGTTCGGCGGCATAGTCGGCCTGGCTGATCGCGTTGGCGCTGAACGTGTTGGTGGCGACGATGTCCGCGCCCGCGCCGATATACGCCTCGCAGATCGCGGCGACGATATCGGGGCGAGTCAGCGCGAGGAGGTCGTTGTTGCCCTTCTGGTCGCGCGCGAGGTCGAGCGCGCCGCGATAGTCGCCTTCCTTCAACCGATAGGCTTGAATCGCTGTGCCATAGGGGCCGTCCTTGATCAGGATACGGTCGTGCGCGAGCGCCTGAAGCTGGATGCGCGGCGTCATGCGGCTTGCTCCCGTGCCGCGGCCTTGGGCCGCACACCGAGCAGGTGGCAGATTGCGTAGCTCAGCTCGGCGCGATTGAGCGTGTAGAAATGGAAATGCCGAACACCGCCCGCATAGAGGCGGCGCGCGAGTTCGGCAGCGACCGTCGCCGCGACGAGCTGGCGCGCGGCGGGGTGGTCGTCAAGGCCTTCGAACAGCCGACCCATCCAGTCCGGGATCTCGGCGCCGCACATGCCGGCGAATTTGCGGGTCTGCGCGACGTTCGAGACGGGCAGGATGCCGGGCACGATCTCTGCGGTGATGCCTGCCGCAGCGACGCGGTCACGGAAGCGGAAATAGGCCTCGGGCGAGAAGAAGAACTGGGTGATCGCGCGGTTGGCGCCGGCATCCATCTTGCGCTTGAGATTATCGATATCGGCCTCCGCATGCGCGGAATCGGGATGGCATTCGGGATAGGCAGCGACGGAGATTTCGAACGGGTGGAGCTTCCTCAAGCCGGCGACCAGTGCGGCTGCATTCTCATAGCCATCGGGATGCGACACGAACTTCGCGCCTGCCACCGGCGGATCGCCGCGCAGCGCGACGATGTGGCGGATGCCCGCCGCCCAATATTCCTCGGCGACGGCGTCGATCTCCTCGCGAGTCGCCTCGACGCAGGTGAGATGCGCGGCGGCCGTAAGATCGGTCTCGCGCTCGATCCGGGCGACAGTTGCGTGGGTGCGTTCGCGGGTCGATCCGCCCGCGCCATAGGTCACCGACACGAAGCGGGGCCCCAGCGGGGCGAGCGTCTGGAT
>JACDGO010000123.1 GCA_013821585.1 Sphingomonadaceae bacterium | reverse complement strand
CACGAGTTCCACGGGGGGACCGCGCACGACCATCATGACGCCGACCACAAGCCCGGCTTCTTCGTGCGCTGGTTCATGTCGACCAACCACAAGGACATCGGCACCCTCTACCTGATCTTCGCGATCACCGCGGGGGTGATCGGCGGGACGATCTCGGGCTTGATGCGCGCCGAGCTCGCGCAGCCGGGCATCCAGTTCCTCGAGCATTGGGCGAACATCCATAATTCACTCGCCGGCGCCGGCCCCGCGACGCACGACGAGTCGCTTCATCTGTGGAACGTGCTGGTCACCGCGCACGGCCTGATCATGGTGTTCTTCATGGTGATGCCGGCGATGATCGGCGGATTCGGCAACTGGTTCGTGCCGATCATGATCGGCGCGCCCGACATGGCGTTCCCGCGCATGAACAACATCAGCTTCTGGCTGCTGGTCCCGTCGTTCACCTTGTTGCTGGGCTCGACCTTCTTCTCCGGCGGCTCCGGGCTCGGCGCGGGGACCGGCTGGACCATCTATGCGCCGCTCTCGACGAGCGGATCGACGGGCCCCGCGGTCGATATGGCGATCTTGTCGCTCCACCTCGCGGGCGCGTCGTCGATCCTCGGCGCGATCAATTTCATCACGACGATTTTCAACATGCGCGCGCCTGGTATGACGCTGCACAAGATGCCGCTGTTCGTCTGGTCGATCTTGGTGACGGCGTTCCTGCTGCTGCTCGCGCTTCCCGTCCTCGCCGCGGCGATCACTATGCTGCTCACCGACCGCAATTTCGGCACGACCTTCTTCGACGCGGCGGGCGGAGGCGATCCGATCCTCTACCAGCATCTGTTCTGGTTCTTCGGCCATCCCGAGGTGTACATCATGATCGTGCCGGGCTTCGGCATGGTCAGCCAGGTGATCGCGACCTTCTCCAAAAAGCCCGTGTTCGGCTATCTCGGCATGGCCTATGCGATGGTCGCGATCGGCGTCGTCGGCTTCGTCGTCTGGGCGCATCACATGTTCACCACGGGCATGAACGTGAACGTGAAGATGTATTTCACCATGGCGACGATGGTGATCGCGGTGCCGACCGGCATCAAGATTTTCAGCTGGATCGCGACGATGTGGGGCGGATCGATCAGCTTCAAGACCCCGATGATGTGGGCGCTGGGCTTCATCTTCATGTTCACCGTCGGCGGCGTCACCGGCGTCGTCCTCGCCAACGGCGGCATCGACAACTATATGCAGGACACCTACTACGTCGTCGCACACTTCCATTACGTGCTCAGCCTCGGCGCGGTGTTCAGCCTGTTCGCCGGATTCACCTACTGGTTCTCCAAGATGAGCGGGCGCGAGCTGAGCGAAATTCTCGGCCAGATCCATTTCTGGATGTTCTTCATCGGCGTGAACATATTGTTCTTCCCGATGCACTTCCTCGGATTGGACGGCATGCCGCGCCGCATCCCCGACTATCCCGACGCCGACGCCTATTGGAACCACATCGCGACCTACGGCTATGTGATCATGGCGCTGTCGATGGTGGTGTTCTTCGTCAACGTCTTCTGGTCGCTCGCCGCGGGCAAGAAAGCCGCCGACAACCCCTGGGGCGAAGGCGCGACGACGCTCGAATGGACCCTCTCGAGCCCGCCGCCGTATCACCAGTTCGAGACGCTGCCGCGGATCGTCTGAGCGAGGCGCGCAAGTTTTCTTGCGCGTGGTTTGCGAGGCAAACGCGAAAGACCGGCCGGCGTCGCGCTAGCGAGGACCGACGACGCGGGATTTACTCCCGCGACAGCCGAGCGGATCATAGGCGAGCGTCGTTCCCCCCGGACGTGCTCGCGCTCACCAGCCGGTTCTCCGCGTCGTAGACGTAAGCATTGCCGCTGTCCGAGGTGAGCTTGCCGTTGGCATCATAGCCGTAGGTCGCGCTCGCCACCGTCGTATATTGATTAACGAATACGGAACATCGGCAAGCAATTTGATTTGGCGACGATTCGCTGCTTCGGCCAGGCTCGCTACCGCAACGCCACCAGCTGACCGCCAGCCCTGCGTCCGCCCGGGACGCAGCTTTGATCACTCCACATTCAAACGCTGATAACGCGGATGGCGAACTTTCGATCGGATCGGCGATAGAGACCGGTCATGATAGGGCAGGGCAATGGGCAGGCTGACAATCGCCGCGCTAGCGACCGTGGCGATCATGGGCTTTGCGGGCAATTCCCTGCTTACGCGGGCAGCACTGGGGAACGGCCTGATCGGGCCGGGTAGTTTTACGGCGATCCGTCTTGGCGCCGGCGCGGTCGTCCTCATGCCCTGGCTCCTGCGAGGCGAACGCGAGTGGCCGAACTGGCGCGGTCCGCTGCTGCTCCTAGTCTATTGCGCGGCGTTTTCGTTCGCTTATGTCGAGCTTAATACCGCTACTGGCGCAATGGTGCTGTTTGCGGCCGTGCAGATCACCATCCTTGCCGCCGGGCGGCTGGCTGGCGCACACACTCGCGCCGTGGAGTTGGCCGGGATCGCGTTGGCCATGACGGGAGTTGCGGTTCTGCTTGGCACTAAGGCAGAGCGGGGCCCGGTTTTTGCGGTGCTTATGATGACGCTGGCCGGACTGGCTTGGGGCCTCTATTCGATACTGGGTCGGTCGGCTGCCGATCCCGCCCGCCGGACGGCAGGCAATTTTCTCATCGCCGCAGTGCTCGCAGCTCCGCTTGCCCTGTTCGACATACACCATGGCGTTACGGCCAGCGGTGTTTTGTTGGCGATCGCGTCAGGCGCTCTTGCTTCTGGTTTAGGCTATGTGGCTTGGTATATGGTCGTACCCCGATTGCCTCATTCGACGATCGGCACTGCCCAGCTTGCCACCCCGGTGATTGCCGCAATCGCGGCCGCGGTTCTGCTCTCCGAGCCGCTGACGCTGCGCCTCACCGTCGCTGCGCTGCTCATTCTCGGGGGCATCGCCGCCACGCTGTGGCGGCACTGATCGGCAGTTGTTTCCACGATCGCAGCGCCAGCGTCACACTTGACATGAATAGGCGTCCTCCATTGTCAATCGTTGTCCAAGTGCTCTGACGGGCACTATCAATCTAAATGCGCTCCGCGCGCTGACGCTCGAATCCGGTAGGATTGCTGCGGGCGAAGATCGGTCAAATTCCGCCATCCCGCAGGAATCGATGTTGTCCCCACATCGCTAAATTGGTCTGTGTGCATTTGGTTTAACGGTACCTACGATCCTTTGGGGCGGCGCCATATCAGCATCGACGGGGGCGAGCCTCTACACCCGCTATCGCTACGCCGACCACCAGGGCTCGATCATAGCGGCAACTGGTTCATCCTTAGAGCGCCGCGAATGGCGCAATTTGGCCGAGACCCGCCGAAACTCGCCGGACTTCAATCACGAGACGAAGCCGTTCCCGTCCACTTATTGTACACGACTATACTGGATAGCCGACCGGCGGGTTTCGGGATTCAACCTTGGGTGTCGGAATGGCAAGGTTTTGGGCGCATCGCGGCCATCGCACTCCTCCGAGAACTTTGGAAACCCAGGACGCCTCCCGCGAAGAAAACGCTCCTCCCTTTCCCTGACTCCCCGCCCTGCGTATAGACGCGCCGTCATGACCACCGCAGCCGCCGTTCCCCTCCCCGCCGAGTGGCGCGATTTCTTCGCGTTGACGAAGCCGCGCGTGATGCGGTCGGTGGTGTTGACGGCGCTGTGCGGCATGCTCGCGGCGCCGGTCGCGCTGCCGCCGGTGATCGCCTTCACAGCGATCTTGTGCATCGCGCTCGCTGCGGGCGCGGCGGGCGCGCTCAACCAATGGTATGAGGCGGACATCGACGCGTTGATGACGCGCACCGCGCGCCGCCCGCTGCCCGGCGGGCGGATGGACCGGCAGTCGGCGCTGCACTTCGGCGTCGGGCTCGGCGTGTTCTCGGTGGTGCTGATGGGCCTCGCCGTTAATGTCGCCGCCGCGGCGTGGCTCGCGGTTTCGATCCTGTTCTACGTCGTCGTCTATACCGCGCTCCTGAAGCGCCACACGCCGCACAACATCGTCATCGGCGGCGCGGCGGGCGCATTTCCGCCGCTGATCGGCTGGGTCGCGGCGACGGGTCAGGTTTCCGCGCTGCCGCTGATCATGTTCGCGATCATATTCTTGTGGACGCCGCCGCACAGCTGGGCGCTCGCGCTGATCCTCCGCGACGATTATGCGAAGGGCGGCGTGCCGATGCTGCCGGTGACGGCGGGCGCGAAGAAGACGCGGCGGCGGATGCTTTTCTTTGCGGTGCTGATGGCGGCGGCGGCGCTCTCGCCCTGGGCGCTCGGCCTGGCGGGCGCGTTCTACGGCATCGTCGCGGGGCTCGCTTCGGCTCTGTTCCTTGCCTTGACAATCTGGGTGACGATCGACGCGGCGCCCACGCCGAAGGCGATGCGCGCCGAAAAGGCGCTGTTCGCCTATTCGATCGGCTATATCCTCCTGATCTTCGCCGTGCTCGCGGCCGACCGGCTGCTCGCATGAGTCCCGAATTCGACCGGCGGCGGCGCGCGCGCGCGATGGTCACGGGCCTGCTCCTCGGCGCGCTGGTGATTCTGTTCTACCTGATCGCGATCGTCCGGATTGGCCACGGCGCATGAAGCGCGAGCTCCGCACCGCGGCGATCGCGGCGGGGATCGCGTGCACGATGACCGGCGTCGCCTTCGCCAGCGTTCCGCTCTACCGCCTGTTCTGCCAGGCGACCGGCCTCAACGGCACGACGCAGCGCGGCAAGGAAGCGCCGGGCGCGGTCGACGGCAAAACGCTCACGATCCGCTTCGACGCGAACCACGCGCCCTCGCTCCCTTGGGCGTTCAAGCCCGAGCAGCCGACCGAGGCGGTGACGATCGGCGCGCGCGAGATGGCGTTCTTCACCGCCACCAATAATTCGTCGCATCCCGTCACGGGCACCGCGACCTACAACGTCACGCCGGTTCAGGCGGGCGCCTATTTCACCAAGATCCAGTGCTTCTGCTTCACCCAGCAGACGCTCGCGCCGGGGGAGACCGCGCGGATGCCGGTGATCTTCTACGTCGACCCGAAAATCCTGAACGATCCCGACGCGCGCGACATCGCCGAGATCACCTTGAGCTATACCTTCTACCCGGTGGACGAGGGACGGAAGGCGGGTTAATCCGCCGCACGATCAACGGAGCGAACCATGGCCGGCGCGAAGACCCACGACTATCACATCCTCCCGCCCGACTATTGGCCGATCGTCGGCGCGTTCTCGGCGCTGGCGATGGCGGTGGGCGGCATCGCATGGATGCACACCGGGCATGTCGGCCATCCCAACGGCACCGGCTGGCTGTTCTTCGCCGGCCTCGCGGGCGTGCTGTTCACGATGTTCAAATGGTGGACGAACGTGATCAATGAAGCGCATTCGGGTGACCATACGCCGGTCGTTCAGCTTCACCTGCGCTACGGGATGATCCTGTTCATCGCGTCCGAAGTCATGTTCTTCGTCGGCTGGTTCTGGGCGTGGTTCGATTTTTCGCTCTTCCCCTCCACCGTCGACGCGGTCGGCGGCGTGTGGCCGCCCAAGGGCGTCGAGGTGCTCGATCCCTTCGCCTTTCCGCTCCTCAACACGCTGATCCTGCTGTGCTCGGGCACCACCGTCACCTGGGCGCACCACGCGCTGATCCATGGCGATCGCGACGGGCTGAAGCGCGGGCTTTGGGCGACGATCATACTCGGGCTGATGTTCACCAGCATCCAGGCGTGGGAATATGCCCACGCGCCCTTCGCGTTCAAGGGGCTGAACTACGGATCGTCGTTCTTCATGGCGACGGGCTTCCACGGCTTCCACGTCATCGTCGGCACGATCTTCCTGAGCGTCTGCCTCATCCGCGCCTACCGCGGCGACTTCACCCCGCGTCAGCATTTCGGGTTCGAGGCGGCCGCCTGGTATTGGCATTTCGTCGACGTCGTTTGGCTGTTCCTGTTCGTCAGCATCTATGTCTGGGGCGGCTGGGGCGCGCCGGTGCATGGCGGATAGCGGCTGGCAGTTCGCGCAGATCAACGTCGGGCGGCTCGTCGCGCCCGAGGGCGATCCGGCGGTCGCCGATTTCTTCGCCGATCTCGACCGGATCAACGCGCTCGCCGAGACGATGCCGGGCTTCGTCTGGCGTCTGCAGGGCGAGGGCGGCAACGCGACCGGCATTCAACCGACGCCCGATCCGCAATTCATCGTCAACATGTCGGTCTGGGCCGACGCCGACGCGCTGTTCGCCTTCGTCTATCGCAGCGCACACACGCCGGTGATGGCGCGGCGGCGCGAGTGGTTCGGCCGCTTCGACGGCGCGCATCAGGCGCTGTGGTGGATCGAGGCGGGGACGGTCCCGAGCGTCGAGGACGGCCTCGCGCGACTGTGGCGG
>JACDGO010000122.1 GCA_013821585.1 Sphingomonadaceae bacterium | reverse complement strand
TCACCCAGCCGCCGCCGCGATTTTCCGAAGCTTCACTGGTCAAACGGCTCGAAGAGCTCGGCATCGGCCGCCCCTCGACCTATGCCTCGACGATCCAGGTGCTCAAGGACCGGTCGTACGTCCGCATCGAGAAGAACCGCTTCTTCGCCGAGGAGAGCGGGCGGCTGGTAACGGCGTTTCTCGAACGCTTTTTCGAGAAATATGTCGGCTATGATTTCACCGCCGGGCTCGAGGACGAGCTCGACGAGGTGTCGGGCGGGCGGGCCGAATGGCAGGCGGTGCTCGAATCCTTCTGGAAGGACTTCAAGCCGCGCACCACCGAAGTGATGGAGCAAAAGCCTTCGGAAGTGACGGCCGAGCTCGACAAGTTTCTCGAGCCCTATCTCTTCCCGGCGAAAGCCGATGGTGGTGATCCGCGGCTTTGCCCCAATTGCGGGCTTGGGCAGCTCGCGCTCAGGGGCGGCAAGTTCGGTGCGTTCGTCGCCTGCTCAAACTATCCCGACTGCAAATACACCCGCCGCTTCGCGCAGGGTGGCGAGGAGGCGGCGAACGGCGGCGAGGGTGCATCGCTCGGAACCGATCCGGTGAGCGGCCTGCCCGTCGAAAAGAAGACCGGGCGGTTCGGCCCCTATGTCCAGCTCGGCGACGGCAAGGACGCCAGGCGCGCTTCGATCCCCAAGGACGCGGGCGAACTCGACCTCGATCTCGCGCTCAAGTTGCTGTCCCTCCCGCGCGAGGTCGGCGTGCATCCCGAAAGCGGCAATCCGATCACCGCGAGCATCGGCCGTTATGGCCCCTATCTCGCGCACGACGGCAAATATGCGCGGCTCGCGTCGACCGCGGAAGTGTTCGAGACGGGCATGAACGCCGCCGTCGTCAAGCTCGCGGAAGCCGCCGCTAACGGCGGCCGCCCGGCGCGCGGCGGCCGTACCGCGTTGAAAGAGCTCGGCAAACATCCGCGCACCGACGCCGAGCTGAAGCTGATGGAGGGCCGTTACGGCCCCTACATCACCGACGGCGCGACCAACGCCAATCTGCCCAAGACGATCGCCCCCGAAGCGTTGACGCTCGAGGAAGCCGCCCAGCTCATCGACGCGCGCGCGGCGATGGGGCCGGCGAAGAAGGGGCGAAAGACGGCGAAGAAGCCGGCGCGAAAGGCCAAAGCCTAGGCTTCGACTAGGACGACGTCCTCTCCAAACCGATAGCCTGCCAGCCGGGTCGCGGTTTCCATTCGCGCCACGATCTGCGCGCGCGAGAGATTGGTATCGACGAACCAATCGGGTGTGATCTGGTGCGCGAACTGGGCGGCGAGATGGGGCGCGGTGACGTAGAGCGCTTCGGCCGAGCGCGCGGCCCAGCGGCGGCGCGGCGATCCCTGCTCGGCCATACGCTCGAACAGCACGGGCGTGTGGCGCGCGAGGCCGGTAAGCGCGGCGAGATAGGCGTCGCGCAGGTTGAGCACCGGCTGCTCGCGCCCGAATAATGCGACCGCGACCCGCCCGCGCCGCCGCGGCGCGCCCCGCGCGCTGAGCAGCACGGGCGTGCGCCGCCGCTTCATCGTCCGCTCGGCGAGCGCGCGGCGGATGATCGAATCGTGGCTTTCGGAAAACGACAGGCGTTGCGCCTCGATCGCCTTGTAAGTCGCGAGGCTCACGGCCACCTCGGTCAATCCGTCCATTGCATGCGTCCCCCGTTCACGCGCCTTGTTAGGACGAAATCCTTATTAGCCGGTTAACGAGGAAGCGGCGCACGTCCGGCAGCCGGGATCTTTCGGCATGCGGATCGTGCGCATCGAGGGCGTCAGCCCGTCGAGGATGTGCAGCTTGCCCGCGGGATCGTCGCCAAAGCCCGCGATCGCGCGCACGGCTTCCATCGCGGCGAAGCTTCCCATCAGCCCGGCCATCGCGCCGAGCACGCCGACCTCCGAGCAAGTGTCGCAGTCCTCGGCGTCGCGCGCGTCGCCGACATAGCAGCGATAACAAGGAAGTTTCGCTTCCCACCCTCGCCAAGTGCCTATCTGGCCGTGAAACTGCCCGATCGCCGCCGAAACGAGCGGAACGCGCAGCGCATAAGCCGCGTCGGCGACCGCGAGGCGCGTCGCGAAATTGTCAGATCCGTCGATCACGATATCGGCGCCCGCGAGCAGGCGGGCCGCGTTTTCGACGGTGATCCGCTCGGTAACGGCGACAGCGGCGACATCGGGGTTCAGCCTCGCGATCCGCGCTGCCGCCGTGCCCGCCTTTTCCGCGCCGATATCACCGCTTTCGAACAGGATCTGGCGCTGGAGATTCGCGAGGGCCACTTGGTCGTCGTCGATAATGGTGATGTGCCCGACACCCGCCGCCGCAAGATAAAGTAGCGCCGGAGACCCGATCCCGCCCGCGCCGATTACCTTCGCGCGGCTGCCAAGCAGCTTCGCCTGACCGGCGCCGCCGATTTCCTTCAGGACAATGTGACGGGCGTAGCGATCGAGCTGTACGTCGCTCAGGCTCATATGCCCGTCGACCCGAAACCCCCGCCGCCGCGCGCGGTTTCGTCGAGGCTTTCGATCTCGCGTAATGTGGCGCGCTGAACTGGAGCCGGGACGAGCTGGGCGATGCGGTCGCCGCGCGCCACAGCGAAAGGCGCGTCGCCCAGATTGACGAGGATCACTTTCACTTCGCCGCGATAGTCGCTGTCGATCGTGCCGGGGGTATTGAGCACGGTGACGCCGTGCTTGGCCGCGAGGCCAGAGCGCGGGCGGACCTGCACCTCGTATCCGACGGGGATCGCCATCGCGAAGCCGGTCGCCACCGCGTGGCGCGCGCCGGCCGCCAGCGTCACGGCCTCCGCCGCGACGACATCCATTCCAGCCGCGCCGTCGGTCGCGTAGGCGGGTGGGGGAAGGCCATCGCCGTGGGGGAGGCGCTTGAGGAGGATGGTGGACATGCGGTGCTTCTAGCGCCGGGCGTTCGTGAGGTCATCCCAATCGCGCGATAGTTCAGCCGCATCAATTCGGCGCGCATTCTGCGGGGCTGTTTGGCGCCGAGAACCGGAGCGAGGGGATGGCGGCGTTCGCCGGGAAACGGGCGGACTGGGTGGCCGATGAAAAGGCTTTCCTACAACGTGCCTATCCGATTAGGTTCGTGCCGTGACCGATTCGCGGCCGCTCACCGTCTGGTGGGTTCGCCCAACAGCCTACTCCTGAAAACTTCCCCAACCCGTGTAAAAGTCGTCCACTTCGCTGTGGCTTCGCGCCGCAGCGCCGGCCTCAAGCCAGCGCGCCCGCAATTCGATTTGCCAGCCGCTTCGCCACTTCGCCCTTGGGAAGGCGCTCCCAGCTTTCCACCCTGTCGGCCGTGATCAGATGCACGGCGTTGGTCTCGCCGCCCATCACGTCGCCGGAGACATCGTTGGCGACGATCCAATCGGCCCCTTTCCGCGCTCGCTTGGCGGTGGCGTGCTCGATCACACGTTCGGTCTCGGCGGCGAACCCAATGAGGAGTCGCGGGCGGCGCGAGCTCTTGGCGAGAGTCGCCAGGATGTCGGGATTCTCGACGAGGCGCAGTACCGGCGGTGCGCCGTCCTTCTTGATCTTTTGCGCGCTTGCCTCGACCCGCCAGTCGGAAACCGCGGCGACCATCACCGCCGCGTCGGCGGGGAGAGCGCGGTCGACCGCTTCGGCCATCTCGACCGCCGTTTCCACATCGACGCGCTCGACGCCTTTAGGGGCCTCCAGCGTGACAGGTCCGGCAATCAGGGTGACGCGCGCCCCGTGTGCCGCCAATGCTCCCGCGATCGCGAAGCCCTGCCGTCCCGACGAGCGGTTGGCGAGATAACGGACCGGGTCGATCGGCTCGTGCGTCGGGCCAGCGGTGACGATGATGTGCTTGCCCGGGAGCATCAGGCGGCGAGCGCGCGCCCGATGGCGTCGAGGATCGCCTGAGGCTCGGGCAGGCGGCCGGGGCCGAACTCGCCGCACGCCATCTGGCCTTCGTCCGGCTCGATCACCGTCACGCCGTCGCCGCGCAGCGTCTCCACATTGCGCACGGTCGCGGGGTGCTGCCACATCCGCACGTTCATCGCGGGTACGGCGAGCACCGGCTTGTCGGTCGCAAGCAGCAGGGTGGTGGCGAGATCGTCGGCGATCCCTGCCGCCATCTTCGCCAGCAGGTCGGCGGTCGCGGGCGCGACGACGACCAGATCGGCTTCGCGGCTTAGCTGGATGTGGCCCATCTCGGCCTCGTCCTTGAGATCCCACAGCGAAGTGTGGACCGGCTGCTCGCTCAATGCGGCGAGCGTCATCGGCGTGACGAACTGCGCGCCGCCAGCGGTCAGCACGCAGCGCACCGACGCCCCGCCGCCGCGGATCAGCCGCACCAGCTCGCATGCCTTGTAGGCGGCGATGCCGCCGCCGACGATCAACAGAATGCGCTTGCCATGCATGCCGCTAACCTAGGAGCAGTGCCAGCACCGCGCCAGCGGTGCCCGCGAGCGCCGCCACCAGCGCATACCGCCACCACGCGCCGCCGCCCGCGCCGCCGACGATCCCGACATCGGCCAAAGGCGGTGTCGGCGGAGCGCCGCCGGGCGGGGGGAAGCGCGCCTCGATGCGCCTGACAAGCTCGGGGAGGCGCGCCAGAGTGCGGACGTCCTCGACGATGCGGTCGGCGAGTCGCGCTTCAGGACCGAGCTCGTCGCGCAGCCAGCTTCGCACCACGGGCTCGGACACTTCCCACATATTGATGTCGGGATCGAGCATCGTCGCGACGCCTTCGACCATCACCATCGTCTTTTGCAGGAGCAGGAGGTGAGGCTGTGTCGCCATGTCGAAGTCGCGGGTGATCGAGAACAGCGAATCGAGCATGTTGCCGATCGACATGTCCTTAACGGGGAGGCCGCGCATCGGCTCGCCGACCGATCGCAGCGCGGTCGCGAACTCGGCGACATTGTGGTGCGCGGGCACATATTGTGCCTCGAAATGAATTTCGGCGACGCGCCGGTAGTCGCCCGTGATGAGGCCGAACAATATCTCGGCGAGCCAGCGCCGCGCGCGCCGGTCGATCCGCCCCATGATGCCGAAATCGACCGCGACGAGATCGCCGTCGCGCGTCGCGAACAAATTCCCCTGGTGCATGTCGGCGTGGAAGAAGCCCTCGGCGATCGCCTGGCGCAGGAAGCCGCGTACCAGCCGCGCGGCAAGCGCCTTGCGGTCGAGGCCTGCGGCGTCGAGCGCTTCGGTGTCCGAAATCTTGATTCCGTCGACCCATGCGGTGGTCAGCACGCTTCGCGAGGTGCGTGCCCAGTCGACCGTGGGGACGCGGAAGCCGGGCTCGGCGACCATTGCCTGCGCGAGCTCGGACGCCGACGCCGCCTCGCGCCTGAGGTCGAGCTCGCGCATCGTCCACTGGCGGAACGTCGCGATCGTCAGGCGCGGGCGGAGCCGCGCGAGCTCGCCGCCCATCGTTTCGGCATGCGCCGCCGCCCATTCATAGGTTTCCAGCGCCTGCGCGAATTCGGCAGTCACGCCGGGGCGGAGCACCTTGATCGCGACGTCGGCGCCATCGGTCGTCACCGCGCGGTGGACCTGCGCGATCGACGCCGCGCCGACGGCGACCGGATCGATCGACGCGAACAACGCGGCGACGGGCTTGCCGAGGCCGCGCTCGATCGCCGCCTCGATTGTCGCGAAGGGGAGGGGAGGCAGCCGGTCCTGCAGCCGCAGCAGGTCGTGCGCCGCGTCCTCGCCAACCAGGTCGGGGCGTGTCGCGAGCGCCTGACCGAGCTTGATCGCGGCGGGGCCGATCGCCTGAAACGCCTCGGCATAGGCGGGCACCTTCGGCACGCGCGCGCCGAAGCGAGCAATGCGGACAAGCCGTCTGAGCTTCGGCGGCGTATTGAAATCGCGCTCGATTCCGCTGAGCGCGCCATGCCGCGCGAGCGTGCGGCCCCATTTGAGCAACCGCCAGATATGCGTCGCCGGTCGGGTCAAATCTTCCAGCCGCTGTGGATCGCGACGAGGCCGCCGAGAATGGGCTCGACGCGCGTTTGCGCGAAGCCGGCGGCGCGGATCATGGCCTCGAACGCCTTCATGTCGGGAAAGCGGCGGATCGATTCGATCAGGTAGCGATAGCTGTCCTCGTCGTCGGCGATCGCGCGGCCGATGCGCGGGACCACGTGATGCGAATAGGCGTCGTAGGCGTCGCCGAACCCCGGCCAGAGCGTCGTCGAGAACTCGAGGCAAAAAAAGCGCCCGCCGCGCCTTAGCACCCGGCGGGCTTCGCCGATAGCGGCGGGGATGTCGGTGACGTTCCTGATCCCAAAGGCGATCGTATACGCGTCGAAGCTCGCGTTCGGGAAAATGAGCTTCTCGGCGTTCGCCTCGCTCCACACCAGCCCGTAGACCCCGCGCTTCGCCGCGCG